>CAKKSJ010000276.1 GCA_919902965.1 Burkholderiales bacterium | reverse complement strand
CTAGTCCTCCCGCAGCGCGAGCGCGCGCGCATACAGCTCATTCTTGCGCGCGCCGGTAATCGCGGCGGCTAGCGCCGCCGCCTGCTTCAGCGGCAACTCCGCCAGCAGCAGGCGCAGAATCCGTTCGGACTCGGCCGACAAGCCTTCAGGCGCCGCTGCCTGGGCGCCTGAGACTATCAAGACGAACTCTCCCCGTTGCCGGTTGGCGTCTTCTGCGAGCCAGGCACCCGCCTCATCCAGTCGGCAGCAGTGGATGGTCTCGAACAATTTGGTCAGTTCGCGCGCAATTACGATGTCGCGCTCCCCGCCCAATACCCCGGCGAGCGCAGCGACGCACTCCATCACACGGTGCGGCGCCTCATAAAATACGAGAGCGCAAGCGTGCTCGCGCAGCGCCTCCAGCGCCGCCAGCCGCGCCGCGGCTTTCGCCGGCAGGAAACCGTAGAAAAGAAAACGCGCTGACACCAGCCCGGAAGCCGACAGCGCCGCAATCGCCGCATTGGCGCCGGGTATCGGGCAGACCACGACCCCCGCCTGCCTCGCCTGCGCGACCAGCAGCGCTCCCGGATCCGAGATGCCGGGGGTGCCGGCATCGCTCACCAGCGCGATGCTTTTGCCTGCAACGATGCGTGCCACCAGCTCGGCCGCGCGCTGCGCTTCGTTATGTTCGTGCAAGGCGATCAGCTTTGCCGAAATGCCATGGTGGGCGAGCAGATTCCCCGTAGTGCGCGTGTCTTCGGCAGCGATCAGGTCTGCCTGCGCGAGCACGGCTAGGGCGCGCGCGCTGATATCGCCCAGATTTCCAATTGGCGTGGCGACGACATATAATTTTCCGGCACCCCCTGAGGATTGCACCCCATGGTCCTGCCGCTGCGCGCCGCGCGA
Source organism: Burkholderiales bacterium (assembly GCA_919902965.1). Taxonomy (GTDB): domain Bacteria; phylum Pseudomonadota; class Gammaproteobacteria; order Burkholderiales; family SG8-39; genus 2-12-FULL-64-23. Next base: position 32,706 of record CAKKSJ010000276.1, on the reverse strand, counting down.
TTTGCCCCGCTGTTCCATGGCATGGGATTGTGCGTTGCAGCGGGTAATGAAGCAAGCGCGGACGATGCCGGGTCCGGAACGGCGGCCGGAGCATGAGGCGCCAGGCGGACGGAAAGCGCGCCGAAGCGTTGGCGGCGGACTATCTGCAGGCACGCGGCCTGCGCCTGATCAAGCGCAACTACCGCTGCCGCCTGGGCGAAATCGACCTGATGCTGAGCGACGGGCAGGTACTGGTGTTCGTCGAAGTACGGCTGCGGCGCGATCCCGCCTACGGCGGCGCGGCAGCGAGCATAAACGCAGCCAAGCGTCAACGCATACTGATGGCCGCGCGTCATTACCTTGCAGGCAAGCCGGAACGCGCTTGCCGCTTCGATGTCATTTTGCTCGATGCGCTGGCCGCGAACCGGATTGAATGGATCAAGGATGCCTTCGGTGAATAAACTTGCAGTTATCGTGCTCGCGCTTCTGGCCGGGCTGGTTCTGCCCTCGCGGCCGGCGCCAGCCCAGCAGGTGCGGCTGCTGGTGCAAAGTTCGCCGCTAGCCGGATTCAAGCACCACCAGGCGCCCGCGCTATGGCGCGGCATGCGCATCGGCGACGCGCTCGAACTCGCGCGCGAGCCGGACAACGCCTACGACACGCGGGCGGTGCGCGTGGACTGGCAGGGTCACAAGCTCGGCTACGTGCCGCGCGCGCACAACGCCGCGCTCGCCTGGGCCATGGACCGCGGCGAGTTCCTGGCCGCCCGTGTAAGCCGCCTGCAGCCGCACCGCAATCCGCGCAAACGCATAGAGTTCGAGGTGTATGTCGAGTGATGTAGAATGATTGTTTTGGGTTTGTGGAGCATTGATGAATCTCGTCGCGCGCGTCAGCCGGCATTTCGCCGACAGCGTTCAAACCAAGCAGAAATCGGCCGAGCTTCTGGCTGCGCCGATTGCGCAGGCGGCCGAACTGATGGTGGCCTGCCTGCTCGCCAACGGCAAGATTCTTGCCTGCGGCAATGGTGGTTCGGCCGCCGACTCGCAGCATTTTGCCGCGGAACTGCTCGGGCGCTTCGAGCGCGAACGCCCGGGGCTGGCGGCCATCGCCCTGACCACCGACACCTCGACCCTGACCGCGATCGCCAACGACTACGACTACGAGCAGGTTTTCTCCAAGCAGGTGCAGGCGCTGGGACAGGCGAGCGACGTGCTGCTCGCGATCTCCACCAGCGGCGACTCGAAGAACGTCATTGCGGCGATCCACGCTGCGCACGAACGCGATATGCAGGTGGTTGCGCTTACCGGCAAGAGCGGCGGCAAGATTGCCGGCCTTCTCGCCAGCGAAGACGTGCATATCTGCGTCCCCTCGAACACGACCTCGCGCGTCCAGGAAGTGCATCTGCTCACGCTGCACTGCCTGTGCGATGGCATCGACACCCTATTACTAGGAGCTGAATCATGAACACTCTGACCAGAACGTTTCCCCGCCTGCGCAGCTTTGCCCTGCTTGCGCTGTTGGCGCTTGCGCCGCAATTGCAGGGTTGTGTCGAAATGGCCGTGGTCGGCGCCGGCGCCGCAGCGATGGCCTCCGATGACCGCCGCTCGCTCGGAGCGCAGACCGAGGACAAGGAAATCGACCTGCGCGCAGGAAGCCGCGTAAGCGACCGCTTCGGCGACAAAGTGCACATCAACGTGACCAGCTACAACCGCAACGTGCTGCTCACCGGCGAAGCCCCCGACGCCGCCACCAAAACGCAGATCGAACGAGTCCTACGGGAAATACCCAATGTGCGCGGCGTGGTCAATGAGATCCAGGTTGCCGGGGTCAGCTCCTATACCGCACGCGCCAACGACAGCTATCTCACCTCCAAGGTCAAAGCGCGCTTTATCGACAACAGCGGCGCCTTCTCCGCCAACCAGGTGAAGGTGGTGACCGAAGGCAGCGTGGTTTACCTGCTCGGGCTGGTCACGCGCAAAGAGGCCGAGTCGGCGGTGGAAATCGCGCGCACCACAGGCGGAGTGCAAAAGGTTGTACGCGTGTTCGAGTACATCGAAGGCATGAAGAAGTAATGCTTGCGGCCTGGCAGGAAAGCGGGTTCAGCGCCTAGCCTGCCGCCTGTCACCTGCATGCCCAAGCGGCCCGAATTCGAAGCGAAGCTGTGCGATCCGGCAGAACTTGCCGGCCGCATTGCAAGCCTCGCGCGCCCGCTGGTATTCACCAACGGCGTTTTTGACATCCTGCATCGCGGCCATGTGAGCTACCTTGCGCAGGCGCGCGCCCTGGGCGCGAGCCTCGTGGTTGCAGCCAACAGCGACGCCTCCGCCCGGCGCCTGGGCAAAGGCGCGGACCGTCCGATCAACCGCCTCGAGGACCGCGCGGCGGTGCTCGCGGCCTTGCAGGCGGTGGACATGGTTACCTGGTTCGATGCGGACACGCCGCTGGCGCTGATCCTTGCGTGCCGCCCGGACGTGCTGGTCAAAGGCGGTGACTGGAAAGCCGAGGCCATCGTCGGCGCAAAGGAAGTGGGCGCCTGGGGCGGGTCGGTGCATTCGATCCCGTTCGAGTTCGAGCGCTCGACCAGCGCGACCCTGCAAAGAATACGCGCGGGCAAGCCAGTTTAGCGATTGTGTTCGCGCATCAGCCGCGCGGTTTCGGCAGCTAGGCTGTCGCCTCCGGCCTCCAGATCGCGCGCGATGCGCTCGCGCTCGGCAGGATTCTTGTCCTGCGACAGCTTGTAGCGCGCATCGATCCGGGTCGCGAGCATGGAGAAGGAAACGATGGCGGCGAGCTTGGCGTTCATGTAGCTCTCGGGCAGCCCGGCCATCTGCTCGAGGTAGCCTGCATCGTGCTGGCGGATCAGCTGCTTCTGCAGCTCGAGCTTGGCCTCGCGATCCTCGATCAGCACCGGCCGGCCATAGGCGTGCACTGCGACATAGTTCCAGGTGGGCACGTTCTGCCGGCTGTCGTAGAGCCGCGGCGAGACGTAGGCGTGCGGCTGCATGAATACCACCATGGCATCCTGCGCTGCTTCGAAATCGCGCCACTGGGTATTGGCTTTCGCCATATGCGCGAGCAGCCTGATCTCGCCGCCCGCCGCCTCGATCACGAACGGCAGATGCGTGGCGGTCAGTCCCGCCGGGCCGGCGCTCGTCAGCGTGGCGAAGGAATAGGCGCGCATATAAGCGAGCAGCGCAGCGCGGTCTTCAAGCTGGTTATGCCTGGGCGTATACATCCTGCCGCCTATCCTTTCTTCTCATCGGCCGCGCACTCGCGCAGCTCGGTGCCCGCGTAGCCCTGTTTGAATTCGTTCAGCTTTGCCACCAGGCCCGGATTGGCGTCGCGCACCTGAAAATATGTGCGGCCCTGTTGCGTCTCGCGTGCGCCGATGGTGGCGCTCCTCACACCCTTGGCGCGCAAGGCTGCGAGGCGGGACTTCGCCGCGTCTTCGGTCGTGAACACGCCCAGGGAAACCGAGTTGCGCCACTTCGGGTCGTCCGTCACGATGAAATAGTCGTCCACGCCCAGGCGCTTCAATTCGCCAGCCTTTTGCACGGCGAACTGGCGGCTGGCGAGCGGCCCGATATAGACCCAAAAACCCGCAATGTCCTCCTGCCTGCGCTGGCTCAGTTTCGCACCCAGCGCGAGCGGCGCCAGCGCCTGCTCCACGCGCGCCAAGTCGCTGTTGCCGAAAGCACCCCATTCCAGGCATGCCGAAACGGACTTCACCGCTTCGGGCTTGGCCGCTTCGGGCTTGACCGCTTCGGGCTTGACCGCTTCGGGCTTCGCAGCCGCGGGATCGCGCGTAAGCGTGCCGACCTGCTCAGGCCGGAGCAGACGGATTTTTTCCGGATTGAGTTGCTGGCTGATGATTTGGGCGTCACCGCCTGCCTGAGCGCCCGGCCCGAACCAGCCGTAGGCGAAGAACGTCGCGTTCGCCAGCATCAATATGTAAAACAGGAGGCGCATCGCTCAGGCCCTTTTCACGCCAGGCAGCTCGTGCAGCGCGGTTTGCGCGGGCGCCCGGCTGATGCAATGCAGTCCCTCGAGCACCAGATTGTCGTGGTAACGAAACACAATGGAAAGATGCGGGGTCAGCGCCTTGGCCGCCCCCCCGGAGACCAGGCACAGCAAATCCGGATGATCGCGCCGATAAAGATCGTAAATGCGTTCCACCGCCCCGGCCTGCGCGTGCTGACAGCCGCTGACGATGGCATCGACGGTCTGCACCGGATATTCGGTGTACACCCCATCGGCGTCGGGCAGCGCGGCGGTTTTCTCGTGCAGCGAACGCAGCATGGTGCCGACGCCCGGCAGGATGCAACCGCCGGCGAATTGGCCGCTTGCAGTGAGCAGATCGACGGTGGTGGCGGTGCCGCAGCACACCACCAGCACCGGGCGCGGCCCATGCAGCGCACGCGCGCCGATCAGCGCGGCCCAGCGGTCGCTGCCCAGCTGCGCCGGGTTGCGGTAGCCGTTTTTCACTCCGCATTGCGCCTCTGTCGGGATCACCCAGCAGGCTGGCGGCGCGTCGGGCCAGATCTCGAGCAGGCGCAGCATGGCCGCGCGCACGCGCGTGCCGGCGACATTCGAAATCACGATCTGCGCCGGCGCCGGGTGCTTGCGCAACTGCAGCGCCAGCGCCGTGATTTCCTCCAGCAGCGCATGGCCCGATTCGAGGCAGCTCGCATGCGCGGCCGCGTTCGAGTGCGCCTTATAGCGCCCCCATTTGACGAAGGTGTTGCCGATGTCGACCAGCAGATTGTAGGCTTCGCTCATTCTGAATGGAAACTGGAGAGTCGCTAATTCTACGGCGAATCGGGCTTAAATAGCATCCAGGGGAAAAATCGGCCGCGCCAGCTTGCGGTAGTTGTAAACCGACAGGTCGGCATTGGTAACGCCGGCGCCGGCGCATTCGACGATATGCGCGGCGATCGGCTTGAATCCGGCGCGATAATGGATGCGCGATTTCAGCATGATGAATTTCTTTTTCGTCGGCTCGATGCCGCAATGGCGGAAAATCACCAGGTCGAAAGGCTCATGATGGCGCTCGGTGACGACGATCTGCGCACGCCCGCTGTCGAGCACGGCGGTGCGACCGAGGTGGCTTTTCACCCCGGTGTACATCGGCCCGGTGAACACAATCTCGCCGTCGGTGATGTTGCGCACGCGCCCGGTGAGTTCTAGCGGCCTGCCTGCAAGGCCGATAGCCGGCATGTCGGTCTTGCCGCCGAGCAGGAGCGTGACATTGCTGCCTATGCCCGCCGCGACCATCTGCGCCACCGCCTGCGGGTCGCGGATCGGGCCGATGGCGATATCGTCCAGGTTCTGCCGCAGAATCTCCTCCACCACCAGCATCACATCCTGACTGCCCCCCGAACCGCAGTTGTCGCAGTGATCGATCAGCAGGATCGGACCCGCGTGGCGGCTCGTGCCCAAGGCGCGTGCCCGTGCCACTGATCGCGCCAGCGGCTCGGCATGGAACACGTATTCGGTGCGCCGTTCCCAGGCGATGGCGAGCATGCGCTCGCACACCTGCTGCGCCGCGGCCTGGGCCCCCGCGTGCGCAAGTGCGTCGGCCACGACCACGGCGGATACACCGGTGTAAGGCGTATCGGCATGCGGGAAGCCGGGCAGCAGGGTGGCAGCGAGCACGCGGCCTGATTTTTCCATGGCGCGCGCATAATCGAGAATCTCGCCCGAGGGACCGTCCTCGGGCGCGTGGCGCATGACCGAAGACAGCAGCGGCAGCCAGCCCCAGGCCATCGCCACGCGCGCCTCCCCGCGCAGCGATCTGGCCAGAATGTCGCCCGCGCGCATCCCCGCCTCGTACATATCGATGTGCGGGTAGGTCTTGTAGCCGGTGATGACGCTGGCGTTGGCGACGATATCCGGGGACAGGTTGGTGTGGTAGTCGAATGTGACCGCGATCGGCAAGTCGGCGCGGATGCGGCGCAGGCGTTTGAGGATCTCGCCTTCGGCGTCCTCATGGCCTTCGACCACCATGGCGCCGTGCAAATCGAGAAAACACGCGTCGCAGCCCGCGCGCACCGCCTCCTCCAGCGGCTGCAGCAGCGCTTCAAATGTGGCGCGCGTCGCCATGTTCGAGGGCCAGGATTCGGCCGCAATCGGCGTGACCGCTTCGGCGCCCTCGCGCCGCGCGATGTCCAGAAATGCAGCGAATGGCGTGTTGGAGCCGGCAAATGCCGCCTCGGCATCCGCGCCGTAGCCCGGCCCGTTGCCGTGGCCGAAGGCCGACAAGGGCGTCGCGATCGGCGAGAAGGTATTCGTCTCGTGCTTGATCATCGCGATGACAAAGCGCTTGCTCATGCGTACTCCATGCTGGTCTCGAACCGCGCAGACTGGCGCCGGCGATGCACAAGATTAGCGTGAATCGGCGCGGCGCGACAAGCGCGCCCTGCCCGCAAGGAGCGCCCGTTTCAGGCGGCGCGCAGCGACACGTCGCCGTTGACGAAACGTTCCAGGCCGCACGCCGTATCCAGCAACAAGGCCCCGTCCTCGGCCACGCCCGCGGCCACGCCCGCTATCGTCCTGCCCGCGCCCGAGGAAAGCGTGACCGGCCTGCCCTGATGCGCATGGCGCGCCATCCACTCCTCGCGCAGCGGCGCAAACCCGTACCGTGCGAATTGCGTGAGCACCTGCTCCAGTTCGATCAGCGCGGCGCCAAGCAGGCGGTTGCGCTGCGGCAGCTGTTCGCCGATCGAGGCAAGGTCGGTCACCGCTTGCGCGATGGCAGTGCGCAGGCCCGCGCGCAGGCGCAGGTTGAGCCCTATGCCGATCACCGCCGCGCAGGGGCCCGCCGTACCGCCCTGCACCTCGATCAGTATCCCGCCCAGTTTGCGCCCGGCGTGCAGCAGGTCGTTCGGCCACTTGAGCTGCACGCCGGCGATCCCCAGGGACGCAAGCGCGCGCGCGCACGCCACGCCGGCTGCGAGCGACAGGCCGGAGAGGCCGGCGGCACCCTGCGCGTAGCGCCACAGCAGGGAAAAAGTGAGACTGCCGCCCAGACCGGATTGCCAGTCATTGCCGCGCCGGCCGCGGCCGGCGCTCTGCAGTTCGCAGGCCAGTACGCTGCCGGAGGGTGCGCCGCTGCGCGCACGCTCGAGCAACAGCGTATTGGTGGAGCTACAGGTATCGAGCAGTTCCAGGTGGAAATGCTGCGCCCGCGCGCCGAGCTGCGCGCGCACTGCGGCGGCGTCCAGGCAGTCGTAGGCTTCGGCCAGGCGGTAGCCGCGGCCGGCCCGCTGGTGCATCTCGAGACCAAGATCCTGCAGTTCGCGCAGCCCGCGTTGAATGGCGGCAGGCGTGGTGCCCAGTTCGCGCGCCAGGGCGGCGCCGGAACGCAGGCGCGCGTCCGAGAGCAGGCGCAGCAGATCGAAGCGGCTAGGCGGCATAGTGTCGTGTAATGCGAATGCAATGCTTGCACCGATGTTAGCATAGGCTGTCACCGGCCCATGGTGCGCCATCCCGGCGCGGATGGAAAACCCATGGCAAGGCTGGGATTGCTGTAACATCGCAAGGACTATGGGCATCGGCGATAAGTGTTTCCTTGCATCCCTCACTCCTCGTTTCGCAAGGGAAGTAGTATGAGGACCAAGAAGCTTTGCCTCGCACTCGCCGCGGCCTGCGCATTCGCTGCGGGTAGCGTCCAGGCCGCCATCGAGATCAAGTGGTGGCACTCGATGACCGGCGACCTGGGCGATTCCGTCAACGACATCGCCGACAAGTTCAACGCCGCGCAATCGGCCTACAAGGTAATACCGGAGTTCAAGGGCACATACGGCGAGTCGATGCGCGCAGCGGTGGCGGCGTTTCACACCAGCAAGGCTCCGCACTTGGTACAGATATCCGAGGCCGACACCGCCACCATGATGGCGGGCGCAAAAGCGATCAAGCCGGTGTACCAGGTGATGGCCCAGGCGGGGGAAAAGTTTGACCCCAAAGCCTACATACCGGCAGTCGCCAGCTATTACACTGATACCCAGGGACGCATGCTGTCGATGCCATTCAGCAGCTCCACCCCGGTGTTCTTCTACAACAAGGACGCGTTCAGGAAAGCGGGGCTCGATCCTTCCAAGCCGCCCGAGACCTGGGACGAGGTGGAGGCGGCAACGATAAAAGTCACGGACGCGGGCATGGCTTGCGGCTTCACCACCGGCTGGCAATCCTGGGTGCAACTGGAGAACATGAGCGCCTGGCATAACCTAGAATTCGCCACCAAGCAGAACGGCTACGGCGGCCTGGACGCCGAGCTCATGTTCAACACCCAGATCATGCTGCGGCACATCGCCAAGCTCTCGTCCTGGGTCAAGTCGAGGCTGTTCGACTACGCCGGCCGCAGGAACGAGGCCGAGGCGAAATTCTATGGCGGCGATTGCGCCATGCTGACCAGTTCTTCCTCCGCCTACGCCAACATCAAGCGCAATTCCAGGTTCGAATTCGGCGTGGCGCAACTGCCCTACTACGAGGATGTAAAGGGCGCGCCGCAAAACACGATCGTCGGCAGCGCGAGCCTGTGGGCGATGGCGGGCAAAAAGCCGGCCGAGTACAAGGGCGTGGCGAAATTTTTCACTTTCATTTCCTCGCCGGAGATCGAGGCCGAGTGGCACCAGAGAACCGGCTATTTGCCGACTACCAAAGCGGCCTACGAACTCACCAGGAAACAGGGCTACTATGAAGCCAACCCCGGCGCCGATATCGCCGTCCAGCAACTGCTGCTGCACCAGCCGACCAAGGACTCCAGGGGCATACGTCTGGGCCATTTCGCGCAGATCCGCGACATCATCGACGAGGAACTGGAAGCGGTGTGGGCGCGGAAGAAGGGACCGAAACAGGCGCTGGACGACGCGGTGACCCGCGGCAACGCCGAGTTGCGCAAGTTCGAGCACGCCTACAAGGCTGGCAAGCGTTGAGGCGCTGACAGGCTGTTGAATTTCGATGACGTGTAAACGGGGTACGACGGGAGGCAAGATAGCCTGTTCTTGGCGGCGAAGCTGGAGGATTTTGTGCCAGCCTAGCACCGGCGGCGAGGTCGCGATCGGCGAATCAGCGCCCGACAACCCAGTACGTCGCCGGATTCGTCGACTCGCGCGCAATGAATTTCCTGCGTGGCCGCGCAGATACATCCGGCTTTGCGCTCGCCGACGGCGTACATCTTTCCGTGCCAGTGCCGGCAGTGCTCAGCGGACGCGAACCGGTGATGGGCATCCGACCCGAGCGCCTGGAGATCGCTTGACTTACCCAAGCCGATTCCGAATTGCCGAAGCGGCCCTGACTTGGGGGAGTATGAGGGGACATATCCCCTCATATCGTATTCAACCGTGAAAGCGAGGTGGCTGCGCGTCGGCATGAACCTGTGGTCGCCGTTTCGCGCCACCGGCATTCGCGTCAAGCGCATTGCGCCCGATTACCGCGAGATCGAGGTCGAACTCTCGCGCAAGTGGCATAACCGCAATTACATCGGCACCCATTTCGGCGGCAGCCTCTATGCCATGACCGATCCGTTCTACATGCTGATGCTGATCCACATCCTCGGCAGCGCTTATGTGGTGTCGCACAAAGGCGGCGCAATCGAATACCTGATTGCCGAAAAGAGCAAGGTGCATGCGCATTTCGCGATTGACGACGCGACCATCGCCGACATCAAGGCGCACACCGCCGCTGGCGAGAAATACCTGCCGCAATTTCCGGTGGAAGTCAAAAACGAAGCCGGCGCAGTGGTCGCCCGCGTGGTGCATACGCTATATATACGGAAGAAACAAAAATGAAGCCCTGGCCCTATCCGCGCATCATCGCGCACCGCGGCGGCGGCACGCTTGCGCCGGAAAACACGCTCGCCGGCATGCGCAAGGCGAAGCAACTCGGCTTTGCCGGGGTCGAATTCGACGTCATGCTGGCCGGCGACGCCACCCCGATCCTGATGCACGACGAGACGCTGGCGCGCACCACCAGCGGCAGCGGCGCTATCGCCGCGACCGCGTACCGCGACATGCTCACGCTCGACGCCGGCAGCTGGTTCTCCGCGCAACACGCCGGCGAACCCGTGCCGAGCTTCGAGCAGGCGGGCCGCTTGTGCGTGGAACTCGGGCTCTGGGCCGACATCGAAATCAAGCCAAGCAAGGGATTCGAAGCGCAGACCGGCACAGCGGCGGCGCGCGCCGCGCGCGAACTCTGGCGCGGCGCGGCGGTGCAGCCCCTGCTGTGCTCGTTCCAGCCCGCAGCGCTCGCTGCCGCCAGGGAAGCGGTGCCGGAATTGCCGCGCGGCGGCCTGACCCAGACCATCCCGGCCGACTGGAAACACTGGATGCAAAAGCTCGGCTGCGTGTCGCTGCACTGCGACTACCGCATGCTGCTGCCGCAGCAGGCGCGCGCGGTGCGCGAGGCGGGCTACTGGCTGCTGTGCTACACCGTCAACGACCCGGAGACTGCGCGCGTGCTGCTCGATTGGGGCGTCGACGCGATTGTCACCGACCGGCTGGACCTGATTGCGCCGGACTTCAGCTAAGCGGGCCGCCGGTTGGCGACGACCTTATGCCCGAAACACGATGGAATACTGAATAAACTTCGGGGAGGTTAAGGTGGACATCAGGCAAGTAGCTAATAAGAACAAATATGATCTTGTGGCTTCAAGTTACGACTTCGTTGCTTTCCTTTTGAGCCTCGGTCAGGCCTCCCGGCTTTATGATGAGGTGGCAAATAGGCTTGACCTCCCCGAAGGGGGCACCGTGGTTGAGTTGGGTTGTGGCCCCGCCTCCGTAGTGCCAAGCATTTTAGGAAGATACGGCGAATCAATAGAGATAATTGGCATTGATTTCTCCAGTCAAATGATTGATCTGGCGAACCAAAAAAGAGTAAGCAATGGCTGGCGCAACGTCCGCTTTGAGTGCATGGACATGTATGACTTCTCACCGACGAACAAGGCCGATGCAGTAGTGTTTTGCCTCGCCCTCACTGCGATGCCTGATTATCAAAGAGCAATAGAAAAAGGCATCTCTATTCTGAAGCCGGGCGGCCAATTGCTAATTATTGACTCAATTCCTCTCAAGTCCAATTGGTACCATCCGCTAGCAAATGCCTACATATATCTGAAATCGATGGTTGTAGGCGCCAAGCCTGTTGGGGCGATTGTGGATTTCATAAATGAAAAAGCTGCACAGGTCGAAACGCGTGAAATGGTCTTTGGCGTCTACACGTTGATTGATGCCAGAAAAAGGCGGGCATAACATGGCGCTCAAGGCGACCGCCTTCGGCTGCGACTTAGCTTTGCCTTGGGTCTACCTCAGATGGAGCCTGCCATGACGCATGACATGAGGTCCAGAATACGAGCGGTAGAGGTGCGCGCAGTCCGTGTGCCGATGGCGCACCCGCACCAGACTGCCGGCGGCACCGTTTCAGAATCGCCCCTTGTGCTGACAGACATCACGACCGAGGACGGGGTTGTCGGCCACAGCGTAGTGTTTACGTACACTGCCGCTGCGCTGAAGCCGACGGCGGACCTGATTCGAAATCTGGAGTCACTTATCACGGGCGATCTGCTAGCCCCGGCCGAGATCGAGCAGAAACTCTCCAGGCGCTTTCGTTTGTTGGGCACACAAGGCCTTGTCGGCATCGCTCTTTCCGCCATTGACATGGCACTTTGGGATGCGCTTGCGCGTAGCCACGGCGTACCGCTGGTGCGTCTGCTCGGCGGCGTCGCAAAACCAATTCCGGCCTACGGCGCAGTGGGATATGACGGGGTCGAAGGTTCCGCCAAGACTGCGCGGGAGTGGGTCAAACAGGGATTTGCCGGAATCAAAGCAAAGATTGGTTATGCCACGGTCCAGGACGACTTGGCGGTGATTCGCGCCATGCGAAGCGCCGTGGGCGACTCGGTCGCAATCATGGTGGACTACAACCAGTGCTTGACCCCGGTGGAGGCGGTGCAGCGCTTGCGCGTACTGGATGAAGAAGGCCTCACCTGGGTGGAGGAACCGACACTCGCCCATGACTATGCCGGGCATGCAGTCATCGCCGCTGAAGCAAAAACACCGATCCAGTGTGGTGAGAACTGGTGGGGCACTCTGGACATGCAGCATGCAATCGATGCACGCGCCTCGGATTTCATGATGCCAGACGTTATGAAAATTGGTGGTGTAACGGGTTGGTTGCGGGCTGCGAGCCTCGCGCAAGCCAAAAGCATTCGCCTTTCCAACCATCTCTGGCCGGAGATAAGCGCACAGCTTCTATGCCTGGCGCCGACGGCCCACTGGCTCGAATATGTGGATTGGTGGAATCCGATCATGAGCGAACCCCTGGAGATCAACAAGGGCATGGCCAACATAGAGGGATCCATGGGAAGCGGCGTTGCCTGGAATGAAAAGGCGGTTGAGCGGTTTTCCGCTTAGGAGCCGTCCGTTGACCCTCGCCAAATCGACCCAAGCCGGCAGTCAAACACGGACGCTGCGCGGGAAAACCGCGCAGCGCCGGTTACTTTCACGTTGGGCCTGCAACGACGTAAAATGAGATTGCCGTGACGACACAAGGAATCGTGATAAGAGACGAGACAAAGGACGATGTTGGCGTCATCTCCGAGGTGACTGCCGCAGCTGAGCTTTGGCGCTGGGCGGCATAGGGGACGCCGTCTGAAGATTGTCGCCATGCGGCTATGGCAGGTGTAAGGGTCGCCGGAGAATTGCGCATTCGGCCAAACTTACGCAGCATTCGTCGATAAGCGATGTCTATCAAGGGTCACCGAAGGGGGAAATATGGCTAGCATTGTCGTCCACGGCGAAAAGCTCATCGCGCGCCCGATCGGGGTGGTGCAGAAGCAGTTCATCGACATGGAGCATCACGCGTCGACGCGGGTGCACGCCGACCTTGAGGTGAGCAGCGTGCGCCCGACGCAAGGCGGATGTCGGTTCACGGGGCGCCGACGCGTTTTCGGCATGCTTCAGGAGGATGAGATCGAAGTCTTGCGCCGTACCGACGGCAGCTCGACCCTGCGCAGTCTCTCTGGATCGAACGCGGGACTGCTAATCACCCAGGAATTCGAATCGGTGGGCCCGGACCGCACGCGCGTTCGGACTACGGTCGAGATGCCGTTGAACGGAGTGCTCAGTCTCCTTGCGCCGCTGGTACGCATAGGCCTGCAGCGCGACGTGGCGACCGCACTCGAGGAGGATCGTTTCGACCTGGAGGAACGCGGCTACCCGGGAATCTGAACGCCGGCGCCGGCGACTATCGGGATCCGGCCGATTCAATCGCGCTGCCGCCCAAGCACGGCTTGCAGGGCGACGCGCATGAAGCCGCGCAGCGCCGCTGAATTCAGACCTTGGGCCTCGATGGGAGATCTCGAATGAGCCTGGAAATCTCCGCAGATTACGCGCCGGGCGCGATTGGCCGCATCACCGAGCTACACGGCACCTACTATCAGCGGCACAGCGGATTCGGCCTTTACTTTGAAAGCAAGGTAGCTTGCGAGCTGTCTGAGTTCCTGCGCCGTTTTGATGCCGCCCGCGACGGCATGTGGCTAGCGCTCTCCGACGGTCGTATCGAAGGCTCGATCACTATCGATGCTGGCGAGGCCGAAACGGAAGGCGCACATCTACGCTGGTTTATCGTCTCCGACGCCCTGCGCGGGAACGGGGCGGGCAACAAACTGATAAGTACCGCGCTCGATTTTTGCCGCGCGCGAGAATACAAAAAGATCTATTTGTGGACCTTTGAAGGCTTGGCTGCTGCGCGTCATCTATATGAGAAGTACGGGTTCCGCCTGACCCGACAGCAACGCGGCGGTCACTGGGGCGCCGAGGTCAATGAACAACGTTTCGAGTATCATCTGCCGGTGTAGCCCAAAGTGCGGTCAAGCTGGCGCGGCAGCGCGCAGCCCGATTGCATCTGCTTGAGCATCCGCATGAAGCCGGTAATTCAACTTGAGCCCACAGGTTGCGGTATCGCGAGTGTCGCCGCGATTGCGGGCGTATCGTATTCGCGCGCGAAATACGTAGCCAGCGCTCTTGACATTTACGCGGACGACCAGAGGCTCTGGTCGGAGACTGCCCATGTGCGCAAGCTGCTTCGCCGCTTTGGCCTTAAAGCAGACGCCACCGAGACGCCGTTCCGATCCTGGGACGCGCTTCCCGATCTGGCCCTGTTGTCGATCAAATGGCATCTCGAACGTGGGCGACCCTTCTGGCATTGGGTAGTGTTCGCCCGGGAGAACGAGCGGCCGTCCGTCCTGGACTCGAGGCAAGGTCTCCGGCAACACATCCGCAGCGACTTCGGACGCATAAAGCCGAAGTGGTATATCGGTGTGGCGGATGCTCAAGCATCCATTGCGCGCCGCTGAAGGAAAGCTTGCGCGTCAGCATTGACCACTGGAGAGCGTACTTGAAAATCATCGGTTTGATCGGCGGCATGAGTTGGGAGTCGACAGTTCCGTATTACCGGCTGATCAACGAGACGATCAAAGACCGCCTGGGTGGATTGCATTCGGCAAAATTGCTTCTCTACAGTGTCGACTTCCATGACATCGAGCAATTTCAGCATGCCGGCAACTGGGAAGCTGCCGGAGCCGTTTTGGCCAAAGCGGCTCGCTCGCTCGAGACTGCCGGTGCGGAATTCCTGGTCTTATGCACGAACACCATGCACAAAGTAGCCCCCAGCATTGAGTCGGCTGTCAGCATTCCATTGCTTCACATCGCCGATCCGACCGCAGCGGAAATCAAACGGGCGGGCCACTCCAGCGTCGGCCTGCTCGGGACGCGGTTCACGATGGAAGATGCCTTCTACCGCGACCGCTTGAGCGAACGTCACGGGCTGCAAGTGATCGTCCCGAAAGCGGAAGACCGCAAGACCATCCATCGCATCATTTACGAAGAACTGTGTTTAGGGCTTGTTCTGCCCGAGTCCCGCAGCGCGTATCGACGCGTCATGGATAGCCTGGCATCACAAGGCGCGCAGGCCATTATTCTCGGCTGCACGGAAATATCTCTTCTCGTCAGCCAGCAGGATTCCGTGGTACCGCTGTTTGATACCACGACCATACACGCGCGGGCGGCGGCAGAGGAGGCGCTTGTCAAATGGCGCCCCGAACCTGCGTTTGAAGGGAACGCGTGAAAAGGAGCACGCCCTCTTTCGGCTTGTGTCGGGTCTAGACGAGCTCGGCACCTATCAATTTGGAACCATGCTCGCAAAGCACCACTTTTGTACGGTCTGCGGGATCCATGCCTACACGCGGCCGCGCGCCGCCCCCAAGCTCTATACAATAAACGTCCGCTGCCTAAAAAGGCAGTTGCGCGCCGGGCTTGGCCGCCTGCAGCACGGCGCGGAATTCCGCCTGGATGCGTTCTAGCGCCGCCTGCGTGTCGCCCTCGAAGCGCAGCACGATCACCGGCGTGGTGTTGGACGCGCGCGCGAGGCCGAAACCGTCGGCGTATTCCACGCGCAGGCCGTCGAGCTTGATGACTTCGCGCGCGCCGGGAAAGCGCGCGCTGTGCTGCAGCGCCTCGATCAGACGCTGCGGCTCGCCTTCGGCAAGCTTCCAGTTAAGCTCGGGTGTGTTGATCGAGTCGGGCAGCGCGTCGAGCACCGCGTCCGGGTCGGTGTGGCGGCTGAGGATTTCCAGCAGCCGCGCGCCCACGTACTGCGCGTCGTCGAAACCGTACCAGCGCTCGCCGAAGAATATATGCCCGCTCATCTCGCCGGCGAGGGGCGAATGGCGCTCCTTCATTTTCGCCTTGACCAGCGAATGCCCGGTTTTCCACATCAGCGGCTTGCCGCCGCGCTCGCTGATCCAGAGGGCGAGCCGGCGCGTGCACTTGACGTCGTAAATGATCTCCGCGCCCGGGTTGCGCTTGAGCACGTCGTCGGCGAACAGCATCAGCTGCCGGTCGGGATAAATGATATTGCCATCCCTGGTGACCACGCCGAGGCGGTCGCCGTCGCCATCGAACGCAAGGCCCAGCTCTGCATCTGTATCGCGTACCGCCGCGATCAGCTCCTGCAGGTTATGCGGCTTGGACGGATCGGGATGATGATTCGGGAAATTGCCGTCGACCTCGCAATAGAGCTCGCTCACCGTGCAGCCCAGGCGGCGGAACAGCTCGGGCGCGCTCGCGCCGGCCACGCCATTGCCGCAGTCGATGACGATGCGCATGGGCCGCGCGAGCTTGACGTCGGATGCGATGCGCGCGAGATAAGCTTCACGCACATCGGCCGTCGTGCGGCTTCCAGCGCCTTTCGAAAAATCGCCGGCCTCGATCCGCGCGCGCAGGCGCTGGATGTCATCGAGCGCCAGCGTCACCCCGCCGAGCACCATCTTGAGGCCGTTGTAGTCAGGCGGATTGTGGCTGCCCGTGACCATGACCACGCTGCCGCAGCCCAGGTGATGCGCGGCAAAATAGCCCATGGGCGTGGCCGCCATGCCGATGTCGATGACGTCGACCCCGGCAGCGCACAAGCCCTGCGCCAGCGCGCCGGACAATTCGGGGCCGGACAGCCTGCCGTCGCGGCCGATGGCAAGCGCCGTTTGCGATCGCGCACGCGCTTCCGATCCGAGCGCGCGGCCGATGGCGGCGACGATTGCGGGGGTGAGCGTGCGCCCGACGATACCGCGTATGTCATAGGCCTTGAAAATCTCTGCGGGGACGGACCTCATGGGCGCTGCGCTGCTTGAAAATGAAGGAGCTGCATTTTAACGCACCGGGTGTAGATGGCTGCCAAAAAACGCCAGCAGGCGCAGCGGCAGCCAGTCGAGATTGCCCGGAAACGCGCCGCCGGCAAATCCGGCATGGCCGCCCTCTTCGGGCCGCTCGAGCTGCACTGCGGCTGACACATCCTCCGGCCGCGGCAGACAGGACGCAGGCAGAAACGGATCGTTTCTAGAATTGAGCACCAGCGCCGGCACGCGCACGCCGGCGAGTACGGGCTTCGCACTGGCGCGCGTCCAGTAATCGTCGCTATCGCGAAAACCGTGCAGCGGCGCCGTGACGACATCGTCGAACTCGCGCAGCGTGCGCGCCGCGAGCATCCTGGCGCGATCGAACAGGCCGGGATAGCGTTCGAGTTTGTGCAGGCTTTTGCTACGCAGGCTGGCGAGGAACATGCGCGTGTAAATCAGGTTCAGCCCCCGCCCCAGCGCCGTCCCGGCCGCCATCAGGTCCAGCGGCGCCGACACCGCTGCAGCCGCATGCAGGTGGCGGCGCGCCCCGGTTCCGCTCTCGCCCAGCCATTTGAGCAATGCGTTGCCGCCCAGGGATACGCCCGCTGCAAACAGCGGTGTTGCCTCCAGCGCCAGGCGTGCGAGGATCCAGCCAATCTCGGGCGCGTCGCCGGAATGATAGGCGCGCGGCAGGCGGTTGATTTCGCCGCTGCAGCCGCGAAAATGCACCACCACGCCGTTCCAGCGCGCGCGAGCGCGCGCATCAGCGCCACGGCATAGTGGCTGGACGAATCGCCTTCGAGTCCGTGGAACAAGGCGACGCACGGCGCGCCGGCGGCGCCACCATCCACAAAATCCAGGTCGATGAAATCGCCGTCGGGCGTGTCCCAGCGTACGCGCCGGTAGCGCGGCGGCGATGCACGCAGGAACAGGGCGGGATAGATGGTCTGCGCGTGGCTGCCGCGCAGCCAGCGCGGCGCGGCGTAAACGCCTGATGCGGCAATCAATGCAGCACTTTGGGCGCTTCCAGCGGAAGCTCGCGGCGCACCACGGGCGCGGGCGAGTGCGACGCGTGGTGCAGCACCATGCGCCAGCCGCCGCCTGCGCGCAGGTAGGCGTTGGTCGTGACCACGATGCGGCGCGCGCCCTCGCCTTGTCCGCCCAGCACCAGTATGTTTTCGTGCAGGCTATGCAGCGAGAACATCGCGCCGGACACGATGAGCAGATCCGACAGCTGGACCTGCAGGCGCTGTCCGGACTTGAAGATCTGCGCCCAGTTTTCGCGCACCTGCTCGATTCCGCTGAGGCGCGCCCCGCCGGGATGGATGCAGCTCACCTCCTCGTCCTCGGCCCAGACCTCCATCATCGCATCCAGGTCGGCGCGCTGGAGCGCTTCATAAAACGCGGCTTCCGCATCCTGTGGCGTGGCAAAGAGGGTCTTCTTCAACAGATTGCTCCTGAACGCCGCAAATACTAGCCGAAAAGGAATGCGCCTGCCACTCGCCACGGCCTGCGCGTCGAAGGATATTCGGGTGCTTGCTGTTCAAGACGAACCCGGTTATGCTGGCGGCCGCCCCGGGGGACAGCACAGCGTTTTTCCGGGGCTCTCGTTGTCGATGGCAGCAGCGCAGGTCAATAACATGCCGGGCAACAGTGTTGAAGGATCAGCACAATTACTGGAGGAAACACAAATGACAAACCTGTGCCGGCGTGGCATCTTGATACTCGCAGCGGTCGCTGCCATCAGTCTGAGCGGCTGCGCCTCGATGCGCGGCTTCGGACCCGACAAGGCCGTCTATCACATCAACGACTCCGCCAATGCTGCTGCGGTAATGCGCAACGTCGGCAACCATCTGAGCGTAGACCCGACGGCCAGGATCGTGATCGTGAGCCATGCGCGCGGCGTGGATTTCCTCATGGAAAATGCCAAGGACAAGAACGGCAATCCCTATAATATCAAGGTGGAGGAGCTTGCGGCCAAAGGCGTGACTTTCGACGTGTGCGAAATTACCCTGAGTAGCCGCAAGCTGAACAAAAACCAGTTCATTCCGGAGGCGAAATTTGTTCCCTCGGGCGTGGGCGAACTTGCGAAGCTGCAGTCCCGCGAGGGCTATGTCTACATCAAGCCGTGAGCAGCTGATTTGCGGATTTGAAAGGAAGCGGCGCGGGCGGCACAGACTCAAGCGCACGCGGCGTGGTTTTCTTTCCGTCCCAAACTCAGTTAATGTACGCATAGAAAAACTCGAAGCGCTGCGTGTCCGGATCATGGTTATCATGCCGGCGACAAGCTCCAAGAAGCCTGCCGAAAATATTTTTAGAATTTCCAGAACCAAGGAGGAGACATGAATCAAACACGCAGAAACGTACTACGCGCGGGTGGCGGCGCCGGCCTGTTCACCATGCTCGCCGCGGCCGGACTGCTTCGACCGGGCCCGGCGCAGGCCGCTGAGTGGAACCAAAAGGCATACGCGGCGAAGAGCATAAAGGACGCGCTGGACGCACTCGGCGCCGGCAATCCCGCCAATTCCAATGACATCGTAATGACCGCGCCGGAAATCGCCGAGAACGGCGCCGTGGTGCCGGTCGCCGCGCTAAGCAATATCCCGGGCACGGAATCGATCGCGTTTTTGATCGCCAAGAACCCGACCGCGCTGGCCGCAAGCTTCAACATCCCCTCCGGAACCGCAGCCTCGGTGAGCACGCGCGTGAAATTGGCGCAAACGACCGATGTGCATGTACTGGTGAAGGCGCAGGGCAAGTACTACATCACCAAGAAAGAGATCAAAGTCACCATCGGCGGATGCGGCGGCTGAGCGCCACCGATAGGCTGGGGAATAACGAAATTCCAGACGAGGCTGACGCGCGCAGCGCGTTATGCCGGGACTAAAACAGGAGGAGCAACATGGCAGATCCGATGCGCATCCGCGCCACCGCCAAAGACGGCGGTGTAAACGTAAAAGTATTGATGGCCCACGAGATGGAGACCGGCCAGCGCAAGGACAGCGCCGGCAAGCCCATACCCGCCCACTTCATCCAGCATGTCAGCGCAAGCTGGCAAGGCAAGGAAGTGCTGTCGGCGACCTGGGGACCCGCGATAGCGAAGAACCCGTTTCTCGAGTTCAATTTCAAAGGCGGCAAGAAAGGCGACAAGATTCAGATCATCTGGACCGACAACAAGGGCGATAAACGCACTGACGAGGCTACGATTAACTGAAGCGTCACAACCCACCCCAAGAGTGGGTGCAGGAGGCGCGCCGGGCAAACAGTCCCGCGCGGCAGGCAAAAAACTTTGGAGGAGGATTCCATGTCAAGCATCAAGCTAAGGGTAGTCGTTGCGCTGTCCGGTCTGGCCCTGGCGTGCGCCGCGCAGGCCCAGCAAACCGCCGCGCCCAAGAAGGCGGCGGCAAAAGTCGATCGGGTCGCGGCCGAGTTCGAGAAATTCAACAAAATGATGGCGGAAGCGAGTCCCGCCGAGTTGTTCGAAGCCAAGGGCGAGGAATTGTGGAAAGCCAAGCGCGGGCCGAAGAACGCCTCGCTGGAGAAATGCGACCTGGGCCTGGGACCCGGCGTAGTGAAGGGCGCCTATGTCAAGATGCCGCGCTACTTTGCCGACGCGGGCCAGATGATGGATGCCGAGCGGCGCATCGTCTATTGCATGGTGACGCTGCAGGGATTCAAGGAGGCGGATCTCGCCAAGAAGCCCTTTAGCAATGGCGCATACGTACCCGCTCCGGTGGCGCTGGTCACCTACGTAGCCGCGCAATCGCGCGGCATGAAAATCGCCGTCCCGCAGAAACATGCAATGGAACGTGAAGCCTACAAGATCGGCGAGGAAATATTCAATTACCGCGCCGGGCCCTGGGATTTTTCCTGCGCCAGCTGTCACGGCGAGGACGGCAAGCGCATACGTACGCAGAACCTGCCCAACCTCAGCAAGAAAGAGGGGGCGAATCGCGCGTTCCAGGGCTGGCCCGGCTATCGCATGACCGGCGGCCTGATGCATACGCTGCAATGGCGCATGAACGACTGTTTCCGCCAGCAGCGCTTTCCCGAGCCGGGATACGCGTCCGAGACCATCGCGGACCTTCTGACCTATATGGGCGTCAACGCCAACGGGAACCGGTATTCGGGCCCGGGAATCAAGCGCTAGCCGGAGGGAAATAACATGAAAACATTTCAAGCATCGATATTCGGCGCCGTAACCCTGGCCATCGCGTTCGCGGCGCAGGCCCAGGACTACCGTGCTCAGGCCATCAACATGATGAAGCGGGATTTCCACGCCAAAGGCATCGCCGGCAAAGACCGGCTGGACGAAGACACCTTGCAGACCATATGCAATCGCAGCCGCAACAACCCGCCCAAGGATGTAGGCGAACGCCTGCAGCAGGACCAGCTCGCGACGATCAAGTATCCGGCGGACGGCAAGTTCCTGGGCGACTGGAAAGCGGGCGAGAAAATCGCACAGCGCGGGCGCGCCATGACCTGGAAGGACAAGCTCGGGAAGACCTCGCGCGGTGAGCCGAACGGCGGCAGCTGCTACAACTGCCACCAGATCGGACCGGCCACGACTTCCTTCGGCGACATCGGCAACAGCCTGCTCCACTTCGGCAAGATCCGCGGCTACGGCCCGGATGTGCAGAAGTACGTGTACGGCAAGATCTACAACGCCAAGGCGTTCAATCTGTGTTCCAACATGCCGCGCTTGGGTCATTCCGGTACATTGACCGAGACGCAGATCAAGGACCTGGTCGCCCTCCTGCTCGATCCAAACTCGCCGGTAAACAAGTAAAGCGCGTCGGAGCGTGAACCGGCGCGAGTTCCTGCATGTAATGGGAATGGCCGCCGCCTGCGGCCTGCCCCTGGCGCATTTTTCCGGGCGCGCGCAGGCGCAGGCAGCGGCGCGCTTGTACGATCTGCCGCGTTTCGGCAATGTGCATTTCCTGCACTTTACCGACTGCCACGCGCAGCTCCTGCCGCTGCGGTTTCGCGAGCCGAACGTCAATCTCGGCGTTGCAGGTATGAGCGGCCGGCCGCCCCACCTGGTGGGCGAGGCATTGCTGCGGCATTTCGGCATCAAGGCGGGAACGGCCGAGGCGCACGCTTTCACTTTCCTCGATTTCGAACCGGCTGCCAGGACTTACGGCAAGGTCGGCGGTTTCGCCCATCTCGCCACCCTGGTAAAGCAGCTGAAGGCGGATCGCCCCGGCGCGCTGCTGCTCGATGGCGGCGACACCTGGCAGGGCTCGGCCACCGCCTTGTGGACCCAGGGCCAGGACATGGTCGATGCCTGCAAACTGCTGGGCGTGGACGTGATGACCGGGCACTGGGAATTCACCCTCGGCGCCGCGCGCGTCAAGCAAATCGTGGACCGCGACTTCAAGGGCAGGATCGATTTCCTCGCGCAGAACATCAAGACCGCCGACTTCGGCGACGCGGTGTTCCCGCCCTATGTCATCAAGAACATGAACGGCGTGCCGGTAGCCATCGTCGGCCAGGCGTTTCCGTATACGCCCATCGCCAATCCGCGTTACATGATTCCGGACTGGAGTTTCGGCATCCAGGAAGAAACCCTGCAGAAAACCGTCGATGAGGCGCGCGCCAAGGGCGCGCAGGCGGTGATCCTGCTCTCGCACAACGGCATGGACGTGGATCTCAAGCTCGCCACGCGCGTGCGCGGCATCGATGCGATACTCGGCGGGCATACCCACGACGGCGTGCCTGCGCCGACCATCGTGAGCAACGCCGGCGGCAAGACCCTGGTCACCAACGCCGGATCCAACGGCAAATTCCTCGGCGTACTGGATTTCGAAGTCAAAAGCGGCAAGCTTGCGGATTTCCGCTACAAGCTGCTGCCGGTGTTCGCCAACCTGCTCCCCGCCGACCCGGAAATGGAGGCGCTGATCCGCAAGGCGCGCGCGCCCTATGCGGAAAAGCTCGGCGAAAAGCTCGCGCTGACCGAAGGCCTGCTTTACCGCCGCGGCAGTTTCAACGGCACCTTCGATCAATTGATACTCGAGGGCCTGATGGCGGAAAAAGATACGCCTATCGCCTTTTCGCCCGGCTTCCGCTGGGGCACCAGCATGCTGCCGGGCGAGCCCATCCTGATGGAACATCTGCTGGACCAGACGGCGATCACCTACCCCTACACCACCGTGACCGAAATGACGGGCGAAACGGTCAAGATTATCCTCGAAGACGTGGGCTACAATCTGTTCAATCCCGATCCCTACTATCAGCAGGGCGGCGACATGGTGCGCGTGGGCGGCTTGCGCTATACCTGCGATCCCAACGGGAAATCCGGTGCGCGCATCAGCGGCATGTCGATCAAGGGCAAGCCGCTGGAAGCGGCCAAGATATACAAAGTCGCGGGCTGGGCACCGGTATCGGCAGAAGCGAAAGCGAGGGGCGGCGAGCCGATCTGGGATCTGATGGCGCGCTACCTGCGCAGCCGCAAGCTGATCAAACCGCTGCAACTCGAACTCCCGCGCCTGAAGGGCATGCAAGGAAATGACGGCCTCGCCTAAGCGGGGTCTGCGCCTCCTGCGCATAATTTCCGGCTGCAGCTTGGCGCTGTTCGCCGCCGCGGCATTTGCCGCAGATGCAATCAGCGTGAAACCGGTGCAGGTGAGCGAACACGTCTGGTATGTGCAGGGGCAATCAGGACCCGCGTCCGCCGCCAACCAGGGCTACATTTCGAACGCCGGATTCGTGCTCACCGCCGAGGGCATCGTCGTGATCGACGCGCTGGGCACTCCGGCGCTGGGCCGCGCGCTGCTCGCGGCGATACGCAGCATCAGCGCCGCGCCGATCCGGCGCGTTATCGTCACGCACTATCATTCGGACCATTTCTACGGGCTTCCGGCATTCAAGGCCGCCGGCGCCGAAATCTGGGCGCACCAGCGCGCGCGCGACTATCTCGAGGGCAGCGTGGCGGCGGCGCGCCTGGACCAGCGGCGGGGCGTCCTTGCAACCTGGCTGGACCAAGACACGCCGCTGCTGCCGCCGGATCGCTGGCTGGACGGCAACAGCTCCTTCGTACTCGGCGGACTGCACTTCGATCTGATTTACGCCGGACCGGCGCACGCGCCGGACGATATGGTCGTGCTGGTGCGCGAGGATCAGGCGCTGTTTACCGGCGATCTGGTGTTCTCGGGGCGCGTGCCCTTCGTCGGTGATGCCGACAGCCGGCGCTGGCTCGCGGCAATGGACGAGCTGCTGCGCCACAATCCCAAAGTCATTGTGCCGGGACACGGCGCGGCCTCACGCGATGCCGCCGCGGATCTCGTGTTCACGCGCGACTACCTGCGCTATCTGCGCGCGGCCATGGGCAAAGCCGCCGCGGACATGATGCCCTTCGAGGAAGCCTACCAGCAGACCGACTGGAGCCGCTATCAGAGCATGCCGGCGTTCAACGCAGCCAATCGTAGCAATGCCTACGGCACCTATCTGCTCATGGAGCGCGAGTCGCTGCAGAAACGATAGCGCGCCGCAACTAGTCCGGCGTCGCGCCCAGCACCCAGTTCGTCACCGCCTGCAGTATCTCCGGCGCATCGCCTATGGCGGACAGGGCCGTGATTTCAAGCCCGGGATATTGCTCGCGCAGTTTTCCGACCATGCGCGGCAAGTCCTGTTTCATGTGGCTGCCCTGCGCCATGAACAGCGGCACCACGACGGCGCGCTTTGCGCCCTGCGCCGCGGCTTGCCCCACCGCCGCCTCAAGTGCCGGGGTCATGAAGTCCTGAAACGCAAGTTCGACATACGCGTTCGGACGCGCCGCCTGCACCTGCTTCCTGATGAGGACGAAAGGCAGCGCCCAATCCGGATCGCGTGCGCCGTGCGCAAACAGGATGATCGCCTGGGTGCTCATATTGGTTCCTGATAAATATTGCGGCAATGCGTTTCAGCGATCATGAAGGTGCTCAGCCAGCCCAGCAGCGCAAAGGCGAAGAGTACCGCAAGGCCGAGGCGCCAGTCACCCAGGTCGTGCTTTGCGCCAAGGCTGGAAAGGTCGAGCGCCAGTCCGACCAGCGGCTGCAGCAAGGCCGGACCGAGAAATCCGCCGGTGTTGACGACGCTGGTGGACATGCCCGAGAACGCGGGCGGATTCACCTCCTTGGCGCAAGACCAGACCAGGGTAATCGCCGAAAACGAGGCCCCGGTCAGCGCGAACAAGCCCAGGGAAACCGCCACGGGCAATTGCCCGCCCCAGAGCCAGGGCAGCCAGCACAGCACATAGATGCAACCGAGCTGGCGCATCAGCGGCGTGCGCCGGCCGACGCGATCAGACAGCGCGCCCACGGCGAGCGAGCAGGTCGCAAGGCCCAGGATCATGAAACTGACATGCCAGGCGGCGAGTTGCCGCTCCATGCCATGCACTTCCTGCAGATAGGGAATCGCCCACAGTCCGCCCCAGCAAAGATATGAACCGGCCATGCCGAGCTGCATGACGAAGCCGGGCCAGGTGCGCGGATTCGCGAGCACCGTCGCGAGCGCCACGCGCCAATTCTCCTGTACCGGCGGATACTCGGGCTTGCCTTCCAGCTGTTGCATCGACGGCAGTCCTAGCTGACGCGGATTGTCGCGCAGGAACAGCCAGGTCAACACCGCCAGCAGGACCGACAGGACACCGGCACCGACAAAAGCGCTGCGCCAGGCACCGTGCGCGGCTACCCAGGCGAGCGGCACCGCCGATAACAATCCGCCCATGTTGCAGATGAACATCAGCAATCCGGTCATGGTCGCGAAGCGGCGCTCGGAAAACCAGGCGGCGTTGAGCTTGAGCACAGAAATGAAGGCCACAGACACGCCCAGCCCGACCAGAAAACGCCCGAACAGCGCGAGGCCGAAATCCGACGCCAATCCGAACAGCACGGACCCGGCGCCCGCCACCAACGCCCCCGCCGTGAACAGCTTGCGCGGCCCGAGCGTGTCGGCGAGAATGCCGGAGGGCACCTGCATGGCGAAGTAGATGTAGAAGTAGGTCGCCGCGAGCAGACCCAGGGAGGCGCTGGAGGTCGCGAATGCGTGCTGCAGCTCGCCCGCGATCGCGCCCGGGGCGAGCCGGTGAAAGAACGCCAGCACGAATGCCGTGGCGCCCAGCGCAAAGGCGGTCCAGCGCAGGCGCTGGACGCGCTTCAAGGGATCGGTGATGATCTGCTCCTATTCGTGCCGGGCGCGGCGGCGGCACCGCAGGGACGTCCGAGCATGACGACGCTCGGCAAAGCTACGCATGTGCGGTTCCGCAAACGCGGATTCGAATGCATCTTGGAAAACCACCTTCGATGCCTTGAGCACAGAGTTCCGTTCCGAATAGCACGGGGCGCCCTACTGCTTTTCCGCGGCGAGCGCAAACCGGACCAGCTCGGAAACATTGCGCGCTTCGAGCTTCGCCATCAGGCGCGCCTTGTGTACCTCGACCGTGCGCGCGCTGATATCCAGAGACGCTGCGATTTCCTTCGCGTGCAGCCCTTTCCCGACCAGTTCCAGGACTTCACGCTCGCGATTGGTCAACTTGGTCAATTTCGAGATCTGATCGCTGACTGCTTCCGTACGTCGGATGCGCCGGGATTCCCGGTCAAATCCCTTTTCGATCGCCACCCGCAATTCCGCTTCGTCGAAGGGCTTTTCGATGAAATCCACGGCTTCCGACTGGAACGCGGCGCGGGCCGATTTCACGTCACCGTGTCCGGTAATGATCACAAACGGCAATTTCTTTCCCCGAGCACGAATATCCGCCTGCAGTTCAAGGCCGCTCATTCCGGGAAGCCTGAGGTCGGCCACGACACAGCCGGACCAATTGTCCCGATACGTTTCGAGGAACGCTTCGGCGCTTTCGAACGTCACCGCACGAAAGCCGAGAAGCCCCAGCATCAGAGACAGCGAGTCGCGCATACCGGCGTCGTCTTCGACGATGTAGACGGTGAGATCCTCATGAGCCGGGCTATTCATCGGCCGCCAACCCTGGCAGTATCAGGTGAAACTCGCCATGTTTGGTGTGCGCGGCACTGAGCGATCCGCCGTGTGCTTCGGCGATCGCCTGGCTGATCACCAGGCCCAATCCCATTCCCGTGGGTTTGGTGCTTGAATAAGGTTCGAACAAGAGCTCGCGCGCGGACGGGGAAAGCCCCGGTCCGGTATCGGTAGTCCGGAACGAAATCCGACCGCCGTCTATCGCATGCGCCGAGACTGTGACCCTTTTCTTTCCCGCCGGCTGATTCGCAACGGCCTCAAACGCATTTGCGAGCAGATTGCGCAGGACCAATTCTATTTGCAGTCGATCTGCCAGCAGTACCGACGCGCTTGTATCCGTCTCGACACGGAAATCCACTTCGCCGGATGCGTCGAGCTTGCTACCGATGCGTCGCGCGCTTTCCAGCAGGCTTTCCACTGTCACCTCCTCCAACTGCGTGGTCCCGCTGCGAAAGAAGTCCCGCAGGCGCCCGACCACCTCCGCCGCGCGCTTCGACTCTCCAAGCATTTTTCCAATGGTCGCGTCGAGCTCGGCATAGGGAACCGCACCCTCGCCTCGCTCAAGAAAAAGCTGGCAGGCCCTGCCATAGTTGCTCAATGCGGCAAGCGGCTGGTTGATTTCGTGGGCGATGGCGCCCGCCATCTCGCCCGCAGCGGCGAGCCGCAGCGACGCCTTAAGGCTTTCGGTGGCCCGTTCGCGCTCGTCGACCATGACGCCGAGAAACAAGCCAGTGAGCGACAACGCGGCCACCAGCGCCTGCAATTCCACCAGCGCCAGCGAATGCATGGGCCCACCATGGACACCAAGCACCACGCCAACCTGAACGACGCCTGAAGCGACTGCGGCGCCGACGAATCCGCCGCGCAGAGCGATCCAGATCAACGGCAGGAACAGGAGATAGAAATATTTCGACGGTTCGCCGCCTGCGCCTTCGAACACAAAGTAAACCGTTGCAACCATGACCGCGAACTGCAAGGCGGTTTCCGGTCTGCGCCAGGAGTTGAGCAGGCATTTGCGCGCGACCTCGTCCGCCACGAGCAGCAGCAGAGGCGCGGTAATCAGCACGCCAACCGCGTCGCCCAGCCAGAAGCGGAACACCGCGGCGCTAAACAGTTCGCCGAGGAGAAAGCCGTTCGCCCACAAGGCCCCCACGTAGAACGTCCCGACGATCGCGGTTCCGGCCGTGGTGACGGCGACGAACATCCATAAATGGCGCGTATCGCTCAGCCGGGCGTCGGATTTGAGGAAATAGCGCAGCGTTCCGGCGATCGCTGTGTAACCACCCGCCAGCACCAGCGAGGTCAGCGCGGTGAAAATGAGTCCACCCGGCGCCTGGCGAATAATGATGTCGGCAATGAAAATGGTGCTAAAGATGACAGGGGCGTAAGCCAATCCGCCGAGCATCATCCAGACGATGCTCAGCGCCGGCGGGGGATTCCAGGGCGTGATGTTGAACGGGCCCAGTGGATAGATGTAGCTGGCCCAGTCGAGCGCGACATAGCACGCGGCGAACATCGCCGCGTCCCTGAGATGCACGGCGAGCGAACGGCGCGCTCCGATCTGCGGGGAATCAGCCAGCATGAATGCAACCGGTATCGTTTGATCGAGGATTCCCAATGATGGGACCAAGGGGGCGGGATGGCAAGTAAGTAGATTTCCGTACGTCAAGATGCGAATTTTCAAGGCCTCGAGGGGATCCTAGCATTGCCACACCTAGTTCACTGCTGACGAGGCATCGCCATGCAAACACTGACTGCTGTCACCTGGATACACCTGACCGGCGCAACCCTGTTCGGTCTGGCCGTTGTGCATACCTTTTCAACCAAGTACTTCTATCACCTCGCACATACGCGGCCCGGCCACGCGGGCTTGTGGCATTTGCTCGGCGAAGTGGAGACCGTATTCGGATTCTGGGCGTTCGTGCTCCTTGTATTCATGGCCGCGACCCTGGGCTGGGGTGCCACGTCGGACTATCTCGACAATACCCGCTTCGTCGAACCCATGTTTGTCTTCGTGATCATGGTGATCTCGGCGAGCAAGCCGATCCTGCAGTTGGTGTCCGACACGGTAAGAAAGCTGGCCGTTGTCGTGCCTCTTCCGGCCGCCGTGGCCTACTATTTTCTCGCCTTGTCCGTGGTGCCGCTGTTCGGATCCATAGTCACCGAACCCGCCGCGATGACCTTGGCGGCAATGATGCTGCGCGACGTGATATTTTCCCGGCAGGCCTCGAACCGGCTGAAATACCTGACCCTGGGCGTGCTCTTTGTAAACGTTTCCATAGGCGGTACGCTCACCAATTTCGCTGCGCCGCCGATACTCATGGTTGCTGCCAAATGGGGGTGGGATAGCGGCATGGTGTTTTCCATGTTCGGTTGGAAGGCGCTAGTCGCCGTTTTCACCAACGCTTTGATCCTGACCCTACTTTTCAGGAAGGAGCTGACGTGGAAGGCCAAAGCCTACGTACAGGGAACCGGCACGCGGGCACCGGTTGCCTTCGTCCTGGTCAATCTCGTGCTTCTGGCCGGAGTCGTGGCGACCAATCACCATCCGGAGATATTCATCGGCCTGTTTCTGTTCTTTCTAGGATTGGCAGAGGCGTACAAGATGCATCACAATCGCCTGATGCTGAGGGAAGGCCTGATGGTGGCGTTCTTTCTGGCCGGTCTGGTCGTTCTTGGCGGGCAACAGCAGTGGTGGCTGCAGGCAGTCTTGGCTAGCCTCAGCGAAACGACCTTGTACTACGGCGCGACTGCCCTCACGGCGATCACCGACAATGCCGCGCTTACCTATCTGGGATCCATGGTCAGCGGTGTCTCCGACGAATTCAAATACGCCCTGGTCGCAGGCGCCGTTAGCGGAGGCGGGCTCACCGTCATCGCCAACGCCCCCAATCCAGCGGGCTTTGCCATCCTGAAAAATTCATTCGATGAGCATTCGATCAACCCGCTGGGGCTGTTTCTTGCGGCGCTACCCCCCACGCTGGTGGCGGTATTCTGCTTCCGCTCGGTACCGCAAGCGGCACTGGAAATGCTCGACTATCACATCTGGCTTCAATGGTTCCAGTCTCTTGACCGCACCTTCCTGTTCTTCCTGATTCTTCCCTTCGTGGTCGCAACCGTGGGCCTTTGGAGCGAACTCGGACGCGCGGGAAAAGACAAGCGCGCGGACCACAGCTGACCTGCGCCACTCGCCCGGTTGGCCGGGCAACGCGTGGCAAACAACCGAAGCGGGCCGTTTCACCAGGGCCCGCTTCGTTTTGTCAGGCGGTCCACCGGATCCTCGGTCCCATGGACGGGTCGACGCGCTATGCGCAGGCCGTACCAGTAAGGCTTAGTCGATAAGATAACACCTGCGCGAAGGCCATCCCGCTGGTACACGCGGTCTAGCACAACTGCTGGACACGCTTCAAGGGATCGGTAATGATTTACTCCTGCCGGGGCCTGTTCTTGGGTGCTGCGCGCCTGCCGGGCCGCAGACGCATTCTAGCATCGCGCGCGGCGGGAATTTGAATCATGGCGGCAACGAGCATCGAACACAAAGGACCGACTATGGACAGCATCAAACCGCTGCGCGACTTCGTCCTGGAGCTGACGCACGCGGTGGAAAAATTCGGCCAGGATGAACCCGCCATGCTGCGCGCGGGAAAGAAACTGCTCGCGCGCCTGATCGCGCGCGACGACTGGCTGCCGCCGGAGTTCGCGCAGGTGCATGCCGATACCTATCGCCAATACCTGCTCTACTGCGACCCGCTGGAGCGATTTTCAGTGGTGAGTTTCGTATGGGGTCCCGGGCATTGCACGCCGGTGCACGACCATACGGTCTGGGGACTGATCGGCGTGCTGCGCGGATCCGAAAAATGCGAGGAATACGAGCGCGCGGGCGACGCCCGGGCTATGCGCAAGACCGGCGAGCATATCGTCGGGCCCGGCGGCATCGATGCGGTCTCCCCCACTGTGGGCGACATCCACACGGTATCCAACGCGCTCAGCGACCGGCCGGCGGTCAGCATCCACGTCTACGGCGCCAACATCGGTGCGGTAAAGCGCCATGTCTATGCGCGCGAAACCGGCGTGATCAAACCCTTCGTTTCCGGATATTCCAACAGCACGATTCCCAATCTTTGGGACCGGTCCGCGGATCCGGGCTAGCGCGCAAAGCCGCTCACGGCATGCGTAGGTAGCCGAGACTATATAATTGACCCCGGCTCGATTCGAACACCCAACCGGAGACGCTATGACCCATACCTACGAGGAACTGAAGCACAAGCCCCTGACCGAGCTGCGCGAAATCGCCGCCGGCATCGAACACGAAGCCGTGCAGGGTTACACGCAACTGAACAAGGATCACCTGCTGGTCGCACTGTGCAAGGCTCTGGCCATCGACATGAAAGCCCACAAGGAAGTCAAGGGCATAGACAAGGCCGCGGTCAAGGCCCGGATCACGGAATGGAAGGCCAAGCGGGACCAGGCGCTCGCCGGGCGCGACCGCAAGGCGCTGAAGGTCGCACTTGACCAGATCCACCACCTCAAGCGCAGCATGCGCAAGGCGATGGTCAAGGAACCCGTGGCAAAATGAGTCTTGCCCTGGTCCGGCCGAGGCGCGCGCAAAGTCCTTGAAGAACCTTCCCCGCCTGCGCGAATTCGTCGTCGCCATGACCGCGCGGGCGAAGTCAAGGCCAAGGCGAAGTCAAGGCCATTGCGCCGCTTCTGGGTTTGTCGTAGATTCTCGATTGGTCCATCCGCTAAGATCGGGTCTGAAGTCTACATTGCCATAGTTGCGATATGCGCGCCTTGAAAGTCAAAACCGGTTCATTGGGCATGCATAAGCCCGCCAGTCTGAGCTTGCCCGGCGGGTCGATTTGTCTCACCTTGGATTAGTCACGAGCCGGTAATCCGGTTCTGCTATACTCGCACGATCCGATGAAAACTCACTAGGGGAGAATTCAATGAAAATCAAGATACTAGCCGCCGCAATGCTGACCTTAGGCTTGACCAGCACCGGTGCCCAGGCGCAGACCGAAATCCAGTGGTGGCATTCGATGGGGGGCGCGCTGGGCGAGGCGCTTAACGGCCTGGCCAACAAGTTCAATGAAGAGCAGAAGGAATACAAGGTCAACGCCATCTTCAAGGGGGGCTACCCTGTGTCGATGACGGCGGCCATCGCGGCTTACCGCGCCAAGAACCCGCCGCACATCGTGCAGGTGTTCGAGGTCGGCACCGCGACCATGATGGCGGCCAAGGGCGCGATCGTTCCCATCGCCACGGTAATGAAGAACTCCAAGGAGAAGTTCGAGCCCAAGGCCTATCTGCCGACGGTGACCGGCTATTACTCCGACCTGAAGGGCAACATGCTGTCGTTCCCCTTCAACAGCTCGACGTCCATGTTCTACATCAACAAGGACGCGTTCAAGAAGGCGGGCCTGGAGCCGGTGCCGCCGAAGACCTGGAAGGAGCTACGTGCCGCGGCCGAGAAGCTGAAGGCGTCGGGCCAGGGCTGCGCCTACACCACCAGCTGGCCGTCCTGGGTGCACATCGAGAACTTCAGCGCCTGGCATAACGTACCGATCGGCACCAAGCAGAACGGCATGGGCGGCTTCGATACGGAGTTCACCATAAACTCGCCGCTGCACGTACGCCACATAGGCCTGCTCGGCGACATGTCCAAGCAGGGGCTGTTTACCTATGCCGGGCGCACCAACCAGGGCGATGCCAAGTTCTCCAGCGGCGAGTGCGCGATGGCCACACTGAGCGCGGGCGCGCAGGCGGGGATCAAGAAGGCGGCCAAGTTCGAGTGGCAGATGGCCTTCATGCCCTACCACGACGACGTCAAGGGCGCGCCGCAAAACTCGATCATCGGCGGCGCGTCGCTGTGGGTGATGGCCGGCCGCAAGGCCGAGGAGTACAAGGGCGTGGCGAAGTTCCTCACCTTCCTGTCGCGGCCCGATATCCAGATGGAATGGCACACCAAGACCGGCTACGTGCCGATCACGCAGGCGTCCTTCGATCTGACGCGCAAGTCGGGCTACTACGACCAGAACCCGGGCGCCGACCTGCCGGTGAAGCAGCTCACCAACAAGGCACCGACGGCGAACTCGAAGGG
>CAKKSJ010000275.1 GCA_919902965.1 Burkholderiales bacterium | reverse complement strand
AACCTGAGACCCCGGCTGCGCGCGACACGGGCGCGACTGAGCCAGCGTCGCGCAAAACCGCCGCGCGCGGCGTCGCCGCGGCCAGACCCGAGACCGGACCGGCGTTCGACGGGGACTGGCCCAAGCTAGCCAATCAGCTCAGGGTCAGCGGTGTCGCGCGACAACTCGCGCAGCAAAGCGAGTTGCGCGGCTACGACAGCGGGAGCATTGAACTCGGGCTGGCATTCTCCGCCAAGCACCTGGCCGAGCGCACCTACCAGGACAAGCTGCGCGCGGCCTTGCAGGAACATTTCGGCAGGCCCGTCGCATTGAAGTTCGTCATCGGCGAGATCAGCGGCAAGACTGCAGCAATTCAGGCGCAAAGCGAACGACAGGCGCTTCAGGGCAAAGCCTTGGAAGCGATACAAGGCGACGCGTTTGTGCGCGATCTGATGGATACTTTCGACGCCACCATCGTCAGCGATTCGGTAAAACCCACGTAGATGCAGCACTACGCAAACGGTCGCCGCATCTGATTGAGACAAAGCGGGGGAGGGCAGGACCTCCTTTTGCGACGGACAACCAGCAGGAGAGTGCTTCATGATGAAAAACCAGTTAGCCGGCCTGATGAAACAGGCGCAGCAGATGCAGGACAATATGCGCAAGATGCAGGAGCAGCTCGCGAGCGTGGAAGTGGAGGGACAGTCGGGCGCGGGCATGGTCAAGGTGGTGATGACCTGCAAGCACGACGTCAAGCGCGTCAGCATCGATCCTTCGCTGGTGGGCGATGACAAGGAAATGCTGGAAGACCTGGTGGCAGCCGCGGTCAACGACGCTGTGCGGCGCGTCGAGGCGATGGTGCAGGAAAAAATGAGCGGCTTCACCGCGGGCATGGGACTGCCGCCGGGAATGAAGCTGCCGTTCTGAAGCACGGGTTTCCCTTTGATAAACACACCGTCCTCGCTTGAGGCTCTGATCGAAGCGCTGCGTTGCCTGCCCGGCGTCGGGCCGAAATCGGCGCAGCGCATGGCTTATCACCTGTTGCAGCACGATCGCGACGGGGCGCAGGCCTTGTGCGAAAGCCTGGGCAAGGCGCTGGGCAGCATCCGCCGCTGCGTCAAGTGCAATAGCTTTACGGAGGATGAAACCTGCGTGCTGTGCAGCTCGCCGCGGCGCGACGCTTCCTTGCTCGCCGTGGTCGAGACGCCGGCCGATCTGCTTATGATGGAGCAGACGCTGGCTTTTTCGGGTATGTATTTAGTGCTCATGGGCAGGCTGGCGCCGCTGGCCGGCATCGGCCCCAAGGATGTAGGCCTGGACCGTTTGCTGGCGCGCGTCACCGACGGTGTCGTGCGCGAAGTGATCCTGGCGACCAATTTTACCAACGAGGGCGAAGCCACTGCGCATTACATCGGGGAAATGTTGCGCGGCCGTGGCATAAAGCTCAGCCGCATCGCGCGCGGCGTCCCCGTGGGCGGCGAACTCGAGTATGTGGACAGCGGCACGCTGGCCCAGGCGGTCGTGGAAAGAAGGTTGCTGTGAGCACGAACAAGCCGCTGGTAGGGATCAAGGTCATCGAACTGGGCCAACTCATCGCCGGCCCTTTCGCCGGGAAAATGCTGGCCGAATTCGGCGCCGAGGTCATCAAGATCGAG
>CAKKSJ010000274.1 GCA_919902965.1 Burkholderiales bacterium | reverse complement strand
GCTCGTCGTTGGTGACGCCGATCACCGCCGCACCCGGATAAGGTGAGTAGCTGCCGGCCACGCTGAAACCAGCCTTGGTCAACGCCGCCTTGGTCGCTTCCAGCGCCTGCGCCAGATCGCCCGGCCCCTTGGACGCCAGCACGAAGGGCTTCAGTACCGCGTCCTGGGCAAAGGTCAGTGTGGCGCCCAGTGCCAGAGCGATCGCGCCCAGGATTCTCCAGATTTGAAACATGTCATTCCTCCCAGTTTGAATAGTTGGTGTGACGCGCATAAGTAAAGAAAAAGGCTGAAGGCGTACTCGCCCCCAGCCTTTGATCAGTTACAGCTCACTCAGTTGATGCGGCTTACTTCAGCTTCATGCTGTAAGCAATGCCGAGCGAGTTCTGGTACATGGTGAGCGTTTCGGTGCCGCCTACGCCAAGCAGTGACGTCACCGATGGGCCCGTCACCGAGTTCTTGAAGGCGTGCATGTAGGAGACGGTCACTTCATTCTTGCTGGCCAGGGTCCAGGTTGCACCCAGCGTGAGATGCTGCTCGACCACGCCCGGCGCGAGGATGTTGAAGGTTACGTCGTCCATACTGTCGCCACGAACCGGCGATTTGCCGTAATTGTAGCCGGCGCGCAGGGCAAGATTCGGCCGGTATTCGTACTCCGCGCCCAGCTTGAGCACCGTCTGGTCGCGCCATTTGAAGCCCGATCCGTTGGTATCGCCGAGGCGGTTAGGCGCCGCCGGAGGAATGACGAGTAGGCTGTTGGTCACGCCATTGGCTACGGAGCGCACACTGGCGTAATTGATCTGCATTATATCGGCGGCGATCACCAGTTTTGGCGTCGCCTTCACCGCGATACCGAAGTTGTAGTTCTCCGGAATATCGAAGTCACCCGCTTCGGCGAAAAGGCCTTTGTACTTGTCGAATGGGCTCATGCGCATTCTGCTCGAATAAGCAGCCCCCAGGCTCACGGTGTCGGAGAGCTTGCCGTACCAGCCGACGCGCACACCCCAGCCGGTCGAACTGTCGTAACCCTTATTGGTCGTGTTCCCGGGACTGCTGGTGAATCCGAGTTCGTCGAAGGCCTGCAGACCATCTACCTTGAAGCGCTGATAGGCGAACAGAGGGGATATACCGAAGGAGTGGTTGGGATTGACTTTGTAAGCGAAAGTCGGCGCAACGATCAACTGAACCAAATCGACGCCCAGCTTGCCGCAGCCGAAAAGCATATTAGACGGTGCCCCGGCGCAAGACGGCGCAAAGGCAGGCGCGCCGGCCCCGCCAGCCAAGGTGCCGTTGTAATCGGTATTCATGCCGCCGTTGCCATACACAGTCACGCCCGCCGACATGTTCCAGCCCAGCATCCTGTTGTAACCGAACTCCGGAATCAGGAAGTAGTTACTGTCGCTGTCCACGCTGCCGTCGTAGATCCCACCGAAGCCGGTGCTGCCCTGACGGGACACGGATCTTCTGGGGCTGAACAGGTCCACGCCCACGTCGAGCCGATTTCCGGCCCATACCATGGTCGCCGGATTGTTGGCGCCACCGAAGGTGTCGCCGGTCATCGCCGTCGAGGCGCCGCCCATGCCCTTGGCTTTCATGCCGTAGCCGTGGGCGAAATAACCGTTGGTCGCCAGGGCGACCGACGGGATGGCAAACGCGGCGAACAGGGCCGACGAAAGTATTATGCGCTTCATTTCACTCCCCTTCCTTTTGAAATTTGCAACGATCAGTCTAAACAAATTTAAACAAACAAGGTGACATCGGCTTCCCGCGCCATAGGCAGGAAAGTAGCGGCGCCACAGTATTCCTTGATCTCCGGGATGAAATCATCGTGCGTGAAGCCGAACAGGTCCACGGTCATCTGGCAACCGATCATCTCCACCCCGGCCTCCAGACACAAGGAACGCAATTCGGAGATGTCGGCCACGCCCTTGTTGCTCATTGTCTGCTTCATCAGCGTGCTGGCGAAGGCTTCGAATCCGGGAACGCCGGCCTGAACCAGGTTGGGAATGTTCCAGTTGATGCCTTTGAACCAGTCGGGGCCGAAAGGCATTTTCATCGGCATGCCCGGATTGCCGAGCGGACTGATCTTAAGGTCCGAGATGTCCTTCTTCAGCAGCTGCAAGCCGTAGAAGGTAAAGAATATCG
>CAKKSJ010000273.1 GCA_919902965.1 Burkholderiales bacterium | reverse complement strand
CACGCAGCTCAGACCCTCGCGCATATCCTCCCCGGTAGTCTCGACTTTTGCCTTCTTGGCCAGTTCCTGACTCTCGATGTACTGGTTCAGCGTGCGCGTCATCGCCGCGCGCAGCCCGGTCAGATGAGTGCCGCCGTCGCGCTGCGGAATATTATTGGTGAAGCAGAGAACCTGCTCCTGATAGGAGTCGTTCCATTGCATAGCGACTTCGACAATGATGCCCTCTTTCTCGCCGACCGCATGGAATATGGTGTTATGCAGTACCGTTTTATTGCGGTTGATGAATTCGACAAAACCCTTCACGCCGCCGGAAAAGGCGAAATTTTCCTCCTTGCCTGCGAGCTGGTCGACCAATCGTATCTTGACGCCATTGTTCAGGAAAGACAGTTCGCGCAGCCGCTTCGCCAATATATCGTAGTGATATTCCACGGCACTGAAGGTGGCGGTGCTCGCCAGAAAATGCACCTCGGTGCCGAGGCGCTCAGTCGTGCCGATTTGCTGCAAGGGTGCGGTGGGGACGCCATCGCGAAACTCCATGCTATAGGCTTTGCCTTCGCGCCGAATGGTGAGGCGCAGCCATTCGGACAAGGCGTTTACCACGGAGACGCCGACGCCGTGCAGACCGCCCGCTATTTTGTACGAATTGTTGTCGAACTTGCCTCCGGCGTGCAGTTCGGTCATGACTATTTCTGCGGTCGAGCGCCCCTCGTCGTCGTCCGGATGTTGCCCGGTGGGAATGCCGCGGCCGTTGTCGGTTACGCTAATTGCGTTGTCCGTGTGTATGGTTACCGTGATGTCGTCGCAATAGCCGGCGAGGGCCTCGTCTATGGCGTTATCCACCACCTCGAACACCATGTGATGCAGACCGGTCCCGTCAGAAGTATCGCCGATGTACATGCCGGGGCGTTTGCGCACCGCGTCCAAGCCCTTGAGGACCTTGATGCTGCGTTCTTCGTAATCGCCGTTTCCTACGTGCTGCGGATTCGTTTTGTCATTCATTCCTGTTCTTCTCTTAACCGGTACTGCAAACTTGTCCATTCATTAAGGGGCGGCGCCTGGCCTTCGCAAAAAATTCGTCAGATGCGCATCGGCATGACGACGTACTTGAAATTGTCATTTCCCGGTACGGTAATCAAGGCGCTGGAGTTGGCATCGCCTAAAGCGCACTCGACCTCGCTGCAATCCAGATGATTGAGGACGTCCTGCAGATAGTTGACGTTGAACCCGATATCCAAAGCCTCGCCGGAATAGTCCACGTCCAGTTCTTCCTGTGCTTCTTCCTGCTCGTTGTTGCTGCAGATGATTTTCAGGCTGCCGTCGACCAGCACCCAGCGTACGCCCTTGAATTTCTCATTAGTGAGGATCGCCGCGCGCTGCAGAGCCTGCAGGAGTACCACCCGATTGAGTAAGAGTTTTTTGTTATGCGTAGTTGGAATGACGCGGGTGTAATCCGGGAACTTGCCGTCCACCAGTTTTGATATGAGAACGATATTGCCGAAAGAAAAACGCGCCTGCGTTGGCGACAACTCTACTTCGACCGGCTCGTCGCTGTCGGATAGAAGCTTGGATAACTCGAGTATGGTCTTGCGCGGCAAGATCACCTCCTGCATTCCTTCAAGCTTGTGCGTCGCACTTGCCAAGGCAAGGCGGTGGCCGTCGGTAGCTACCACAGTGAGTTTGTCGCCGGCGGATACCAGCAGCAACCCGTTAAGATAATAGCGAATATCCTGCTGAGCCATGGCATATTGCACCGACAGAAACAAACCCTTTAACACTTTCTGCGGCAAGCTCATTTTGTTACTGGCACCCTCGGCCAAAGACAACTTTGGAAAATCCTCCGACGGCAGGGTTTGTAGATTGAACCTGCTCTTGGCGGCCTTCACCTGCAGTTTCTTCTCCTGCAGCGCAAGGGTTACCTCGGATTGTTCCGGCAAGGCGCGCAGGATATCAAGCAGCTTTCTCGCACCTACGGTAATAGCCTTTGCTTCTCCCGGGTTGTCGCAGACGGTCCGCGCAGAAATCTGAATCTCAATGTCGGTAGCGACGATAGTAATGTCGGCGCCATTGCGCTCAAGCAGGACATTGGAAAGTATCGGCAAGGTATGGCGCCGCTCGATAATGCCGGAAACGGCGTAGAGCGGCTCCAGTAAAGTGTCTCTGTTTATTTTAATGGTATTCATTATATCTTCCTGATAATGATGATAATGCAGCGTCGTTCCGGGGATATGTCTCTATTTACTCTTATATTCAAACTACTAGACCGCTTTTCCTGTCTGTATAAGCCTGTGGGTGCTTTTTTATCGTTTGTGGACATAATTGCGCGCATTGAAAAACCCCGATTTATCCACAGAAAGCAAGGAAGTTGTTAGCGGCAAGCTTCACCCTTTTAGCACCTGCTCCAGCACATGGTAGTCATGGTTGAGTTCAGTGTGCTTCTCACGTAGCGAAGCTATGGTACGGCACGCGTGCAGCACGGTCGTATGATCGCGGTTTCCAAAGGCGTCGCCGATGTCGGGGAGACTGTGCTGCGTAAGATCCTTCGCCAAGGCCATGGCCATCTGCCTTGGCCGGGCGACATTGCGGCTGCGCTTCTTCGAATGCATGTCGGAGATTTTTATTTTGTAGAACTCTGCCACGGTCTTTTGAATATTGTCGATGGAAATCTGTCGGTTCTGCACCGACAGCAGATCCTTGAGCGCTTCCTTCGCGAGATCGAGTGAAATGTCCTTTCCATTGAAACGGGAAAAAGCGACGACGCTTTTTAGCGCGCCCTCCAGTTCACGCACATTGGAGCGGATATGTTTGGCTATAAAAAATGCGACCTCTTCGTCCAGGCGCACCGAGATGGCTTCAGCTTTTTTTAGTACGATGGCGACGCGCATCTCCTGTTCGGGTGGTTCGATGCCGACAGAAAGCCCCCAGGAAAAGCGCGATTTCAACCTTTCCTCTATACCGCTGATGTCCTTGGGGTAGGTATCGCAGGTGATGATTACCTGTTTATGCGCTTCTATCAAGGCGTTAAAAGCGTAGAAGAATTCCTCCTGCGTGCGGTCCTTGCCGCTGAAGAACTGGATATCGTCGATCAACAGCAGATCGAGGGAATGGTAGTAGCGCTTGAACTCGTCAAAGGATTTCTGATGGTAGGCGCGAACCACGTCGGAGATATATTGAGCCGCGTGCAGATAACGCACCTTGGCAGTGGGGTGCTGCGCCAGCACGTTGTTGCCTACGGCATGGATCAGGTGTGTCTTGCCGAGGCCGACCCCGCCATAGACGAAAAGAGGGTTGTAGGAAGTGCCGGGATGTTCGGACACCTGCAGACCTGCCGCACGCGCAAGCTGGTTGGCTTTGCCGATAACAAAGTTGTCGAAGGTAAACTCCGGAATCAACCCGGCTTTATCGTGACCGCTGGAACGCCGGCGCACGGGTTCGGTGATCGAAGCGGTCGCCGGTTTAGCAGCTGGCTCGGCCTGCGTCATGGCCAGGCTCACGCGTATGGGTGAGGAAAAATACTCGGCCGCCATCGCCTCGATGCGGGAAAGGTAGCGGTTTTTGATCCAGTCCAGGACGAAGCGGTTCGGCGCCAGGAGAGCAATCTGCCCTGAAGGCGTCTTGCTGTCGAGTCGCAGTGGCTTTATCCAGGTATTAAACTGCTGTGCCGGTAGTTCGTTTTCTAAACGGCTCAGGCAGGAAAGCCAGAATCTTTCCATGGCCCTGTTTTAGTGTGTGGAGATGCTTGGATTGAAGAAGAAAACAAGCCCGCATTTTAGCTGTTCGCAGCGAAGTTATCCACAGGCATTTGCTCAGTCAGACGCAAAGACTTCGTTGACATAAAACAGCATTTTGGGGTTAAATGCCGGGTTCTCTCGTAAGCAAGAAAGAGTCCCCCCATATGAAGCGCACTTATCAGCCCTCCGTAGTTCGTAGAAAACGTACCCACGGTTTTCTTGTGCGCATGCGCACCCGCGGTGGTCGCGCGGTCATTCGCGCACGCCGGGCCCGGGGCCGGGCCCGCCTCTCGGTTTGAGGCCGGGCTCCCAGTTCGGCTTTACCAGGGAGCAAAGACTGCGCCGCACGGCGCAAATTACGTTGGTCCTCGCCCGCGGCAGGTCGGCGGGCGGCGGCGGTGGCATGCGATTGCATTCGATGCCTAGCGATAGCGGGCCGCGCCTGGGCGTAATCGCGGGTCGTCAGGCTTGGCCCCGCGCGGTGGACCGCAACCGATTCCGCCGCTTGGCGCGTGAGGCCTTCCGGCTGCTGCAGCATTGTTTGCAGCCACGCGACTATATAGTTAGGGTACGCAGCCCGCAGCGGGGCAAGCCCGGCGTCGCGGAAATCGAGAATCTGCTTGTTGTTTGGTGTAGGACAGATGGGGAGGGGCAAGGGTGAGGCGGCTACTACTCGTCCTGATCAAGACTTACCGCTACTGCCTTAGCCCGCTGTTCGGGCCTAGTTGCCGCTTTCTGCCCACATGTTCGGACTATGCCTTGCAAGCTATTGACAAATACGGCGCCGGCTTCGGCGGTTGGCTCGCGCTTAAGCGAATCGCACGCTGCCATCCCTGGCATCCGGGCGGTTATGATCCTGTTCCCTGAGCCCCAATGGATACGCAACGACTAATTCTGTTCTTCGTGTTTTCGTTCTCCCTGCTGCTCCTTTGGGATGCATGGCAGAAAGATCAGCGGCCGCCTGTACCGGTTGTCGCGCAAAGCGGTAAACAGGGCACGGTTCAGGCCACGGTGCCTAGCCCGAGCGTGCCGGCGCAGGCCGCGCCGGCACCCCAGCAAAAAACCGGCGACGCTATCCCTGCCGCTTTGCCTGGGCAGGCAAAGCACGCGCAACTCACTGTAAAGACAGATAATTACCTTGCAGATATCGATTTGATGGGTGGCGATATTGTGCGGCTGGAGTTGCTCAGACAAAAAGACACTCAGGACAAGAATGCGAATTTCGTACTGTTCAAGCGCGAACATCAATATGCCGCACAAAGCGGCTTGATCGGCCCCGGCCTGCCTACGCACAAGACGCTGTATACCGCCGATGCGCGTGAGTATGTGCTTACACCCAGGGATGACAAGCTGCAGGTTCGGCTCGAAGCGCCAGGACCCGCAGGCGTGAAGACGGTAAAGACGCTGACTTTCCACCGCGCCAGCTACGTGATCGATATCACCCACGAAATTTTCAACGGCGGCGCCACACCCTTGGCCGCGCACGCCTATTTTCAACTCCTACGCGACGGCAAGCCCCCCCCGGGCGAAAGTTTCATGATCCAAACTTACACCGGGGCGGCAATTTTCACCGAGCAGGAAAAATTCCATAAGATTTCTTTTGACGATCTAGACAAGGGCAAGGCTAGCGTTCCCAAGTCCAGCGACAACGGCTGGATCGCCATGCTGCAGCACTACTTTGTCAGCGCCTGGCTGCCAAAGGAACAGACCCCGCGCGAGTATTACGCCAAGCACTTGGAAAATAATCTGTACTCAGTCGGGGTGATCCTGCCGGTGGCGGTGATCGCACCCAATGCCGGCGGCAGCGCGTCGGTTTCGCTCTATGCCGGGCCGCAGGAGCAGGCCGCCCTGAAGGGCATCGCGCCTGGGTTGGATCTGGTGGTTGATTACGGTTGGCTGACAGTCGTGGCCGCACCGCTGTTCTGGCTGCTGCAGTTTCTGCACAAGTGGGTGGGCAATTGGGGCGTGGCCATTATTCTTCTCACAGTCATGATCAAGGCGGTGTTCTTCCCGCTGTCGGCGGCGAGCTACAAATCCATGGCCAAGATGAAGCTGGTGACGCCGCGCATGACCAAACTGCGTGAACAATACGGCAACGACCGTGCCCGCCTTAATCAGGCAATGATGGATTTGTACAAGACCGAAAAAATCAATCCCCTGGGCGGTTGCCTGCCAATCGTGGTGCAGATCCCTGTGTTCATTTCCCTATACTGGGTGCTGCTCGCCAGTGTCGAACTGCGCCATGCGCCGTTCTACTTGTGGATACACGATCTGTCGGCACAGGATCCGTATTATGTGTTGCCCTTGCTGATGATGGGCTCGATGGTGATCCAGACCAAACTCAACCCGGTACCGCCCGACCCGGTACAGGCAAAGGTCATGATGATCATGCCCTTCGCCTTTGGCGTGATGTTCTTTTTCTTTCCTGCCGGTTTGGTGCTCTACTGGCTGGTCAACAATATTCTTTCCATCGCGCAGCAATGGCAGATCACCCGCATGATTGGTGGCGGGGACAAAGGCCAAGCGCGGCGCTGACAGCCGGCCAGGCTGCGCCTACCCAGCCTGAGCAAAGCCGGGTTTCAGGATCAACGTCTCAGAGGGCTGGACCGTGACTCAGCGTGATGATCCGATTGCGGCAATCGCCACCGCGCCCGGACGCGGCGGCATAGGCGTAGTGCGGGTGTCGGGCAAGAATCTCAAGCCGCTGATCCAGGCGATGCTGGGCAGAGTCCCCGCGCCCCGGGCTGCGATCAGGGCTCGCTTCCGCGACGCGCAAGGTGCTGCCATCGACGAGGGCATCGCGCTTTTCTTTCCGGCACCGCGTTCCTACACCGGCGAGGATGTATTCGAGTTGCAGGGCCACGGCGGTCCAGTGGTAATGCAGATGCTGCTCAAGCGCTGCCTCGAGCTCGGGGCGCGGCTGGCCGAGCCCGGCGAATTCACCCGCC
This sequence comes from Burkholderiales bacterium, assembly GCA_919902965.1. Lineage (GTDB taxonomy): Bacteria > Pseudomonadota > Gammaproteobacteria > Burkholderiales > SG8-39 > 2-12-FULL-64-23. The sequence goes on along the minus strand of CAKKSJ010000273.1, from coordinate 13,311 downwards.
GCGCGTTTCTCAATGACAAAATCGACCTGGCACAGGCCGAGAGCGTAGCCGACTTGATCGAGGCCGCCACCGATAGCGCCGCCCACTGCGCGCTGCGCTCGCTGCATGGTGAGTTCTCAGGCGCAATCAAGGAATTGGTGCGCCAGCTGATCGAGCTGCGCATGCGGGTGGAGGCGACGCTCGATTTTCCCGAAGAAGAACTCGATCCGCTGGAGCGAGCCGACGCCAGGGCGCGCCACGCAGCGCTGCTCAGCGCTATCGAAACCGCGCTCGCGAAAAGTCGCCAGGGCAGCCTGCTGCGCACTGGTTTGCAGGTGGTACTGGCGGGTCAGCCCAACGTGGGCAAGTCCAGTTTGTTGAATCGTATGGCGGGAGAGGACCTTGCCATCGTCACGGCCATACCCGGAACCACCCGCGACAGCGTGCGCCAGGTGATACAGCTCGACGGCGTGCCGCTGAACATTGTCGATACGGCGGGCCTGCGCGACACCCAGGACCAGGTCGAGCGCATGGGCATCGCACGCACCTGGAGCGAGATCGCTAAGGCGGACGTGGTATTGCTGCTGGTCGATGCGCGCGCCGGAGTCACCGCGCAGGATCTGGAGATGCTGGACCGCATTCCGCAAGGGGCAAAGCGCGTGTTCGTGCACAACAAAATAGATCTTTCCGGTAGCGCACCCGAGTTGCGGCGCGATCAGAGGTCAACCGCCATCCATCTTTCGGCCAAAACCGGCGCAGGCATGGACCTGCTGCACGCAGAATTGCTGGCCATTGCCGGCTGGCAGGACGGCGCGGAAAATCTGTTCATGGCACGCGAGCGCCACCTGGTGGCCCTACGCGAGGCGGCGCGGCACACAGCCCGGGCGGGCGAACATTTCGGTCGACCGGAATTGTTTGCCGAGGAGTTGCGCCTTGCGCAAGCGCAGCTCAATTGCATCACCGGCGAATTCGCGGCCGATGACCTGCTCGGGGAGATTTTCTCCCGTTTCTGCATAGGCAAATGATGAGGGCTAGCGTGCGGGAACGGGAGTTTCTCGAGCCGATGCGGGCGCTGCTCGTGACGGCCCTGTATTTGGGCGCGCCCTTGGTCACCGCAGCCCAGGTCACCAGCGTCTTGATGCTGGCGACGAACACCGCGCCGTCGTTCCGCCGAGTGCGGCGCTTAACTGCAAAACGCGCATGAGCTGGGACCCGCAACAGTACGGGCGTTTCGCCGGACAGCGTCTGCGCCCGGCGCTAGATCTCATTGCGCGCATACCAATTGAAAATCCACAGACCGTGGTCGACTTGGGCTGCGGCACCGGCAATGTCACCCGAATCCTGCGCGAGCGCTGGCCGCGTGCCAGCATCACCGGTATCGACGGCTCGCCGCAGATGCTGGCGGAGGCGAGGAAGCTCGAGGTGGGCCTGGCATGGGAACATTGCGAGCTCGCGGCGTGGACGCCGCCGGCAAAATTCGACCTGGTGTTTTCCAACGCAGCACTGCACTGGCTGGATGGGCATCCGGCATTGTTTGCGCGCCTTTGCCGGAACGTCGCCGCCGGTGGCGTGTTGGCGGTGCAGATGCCACGCAATTTCGGCGCGCCTTCGCACACCCTCATGCATGAACTCGCGGCCAGCCCGCCATGGTGCGAAGCGCTGGCGGACTTGCTGCGGCCGCAGCCCGTGCTTGCGCCCGAGGCCTACTACGATCTGCTTGCCCCGCACGCGCGTTCGCTTGACATCTGGGAAGCGGACTACCTTCAAGTTCTCGAAGGCGAAAATCCGGTCGCCGAGTGGACCAAAGGCACCTGGCTCGCACCTTTGCTCGCTGCGCTCGCAGCACCGGCGCGCGCTGCATTCGAAGCAGAATATCGACGCCGGGTGGCCCGGGCCTATCCGCAACGCCCTGACGGAAAAACGCTGTTTCCTTTCCGACGCCTGTTCATTGTCGCGGGCTTTTAGGCGGATTTGAAATCCGCCGTCGACGCGTGTTGGCAAGGGCTTCGTTGTAGAATGTGACAAAACCATATCGTCGGCCGGCGGCGCGCTGGCTCGCTTGGCAGATTCTTTCTCATCAATTGCGAGTGGACCATCCATGAATCAATCCAATACCAGCAATAGCGCGGCGGCAAGCACTCCCGATTACGTTAAACATCGGGGTGTAAAGGAATGGGTGGCGCGCATGGCGCAGCTCGCCAAACCGGAACGCATCGTCTGGTGTGACGGCTCGCAGGAAGAATACGATCGCCTGTGCCGCGAGATGGTCGCGTCCGGAATGATCAAACGCCTCAATCCCAAGCTGCGCCCCAACAGTTATTTGGCGCTGTCTGATCCGACCGATGTAGCGCGGGTAGAGGAGCGCACATTTATATGCAGTGATGCGAAGGACGACGCCGGCCCCACCAATAACTGGATTGCGCCGGCAGAAATGCGCGGCAAGCTCGCTGGTCTGTTCGACGGCTGCATGCGCGGCCGCACCATGTACGTAGTGCCGTTCTCAATGGGCCCGCTGGGCTCGCCCATTGCGCATATCGGCGTGGAACTTTCGGATTCGCCTTATGTGGTTGTGAGCATGAAGATCATGACCCGCATGGGTCGCGCGGTGTTCGATGTGCTTGGCGACAAGGGCGCCTTCGTCCCATGCATGCACTCCGTGGGCGCACCCCTGGCGGCGGGCGAAACATCCGCGCGCTGGCCCTGCAACGCGGAAAAGTGGATTGTGCATTTTCCGGAGACGCGCGAAATCTGGTCTTACGGCTCGGGCTACGGCGGCAATGCACTGCTTGGGAAAAAGTGCCTGGCTTTGCGCATCGCTTCAGTGATGGCGCGCGACCAGGGCTGGTTGGCCGAGCATATGCTGATTCTCGGCATTACCAATCCGCAGGGGCAGAAGAGCTATGTGGCGGCCGCGTTTCCTAGCGCCTGCGGCAAGACCAATCTGGCGATGCTCGTCCCGCCCGCTGGATTCGAAGGCTGGAAGGTGGAAACCGTAGGTGAGGATATCGCCTGGATCAAACCGCACGAGGACGGCAAGTTCTACGCGATTAATCCGGAGGCCGGCTATTTCGGCGTAGCGCCGGGCACCAACGTCCATAGCAATCCTAATTGCATGAAATCGATTGAAGCCGATACCATATTCACCAATGTCGCTGAGACACCCGAAGGCGACATATGGTGGGAAGGGATGTCGGACACGCCGCCGGCCGCACTGACCGACTGGACCGGACAGGCGTGGACACCGGGGTGCGGGCGTAACGCAGCGCACCCAAATGCGCGTTTTACCGTCCCTGCGACGCGCTGCCCCTCGCTTGATCCGGACTGGGACGACCCAAGCGGCGTGCCGATCTCAGCCTTCCTGTTTGGCGGGCGGCGCTCCGACACGACTCCGCTGGTGGTCGAAGCCTTCAACTGGGAGGACGGCGTGTACAAGGCCGCGACCATGGGTTCTGAAACCACCGCCGCGATCGTCGGCCAGGTCGGGGTCGTGCGCCGCGATCCTTTCGCCATGATCGCTTTCTGCGGCTATAACATGGGTGATTACTTCAAGCACTGGCTGGCCGTAGGCAAGAAGGTGAAACAGCCACCGCATATTTTCCAGGTCAACTGGTTCCGCAAGGACGCCAAGGGCACGTTCGTCTGGCCCGGGTTCGGCGAGAACATGCGCGTGCTCAGTTGGATTGTCGGGCGTTGCCAGGGACACGCCCTCGCGATCGAAACGCCGCTGGGCTGGATGCCTGCGTTCGAGGACATGCACTGGCAAGGACTGGATTTCGGTGCTGACAAATTCGCCAGCGTGATCAATATAGATCGCGCGGCTTGGGGGCGCGAATTGAAACTGCATGACGAGTTATTCGCCAAGCTCAGGGAGCGACTGCCGCAAGCCTTGGTACTGGAGCGCCAGTCGCTGGAGGCGCGCCTCGCAAGCTAAGGGCGTGCGGAAAATTCGGCGGATTGATTCCAGGATCTGAGCCGAAACGCCGCTTGTTTGCGCCAGGTCGATATAGGCTTTTAGAAAGGAATTTCCATGGGACATGTTTTCCACCGCAATCCAAAACATGAATATCCGCTTGCTGTCGGCGGCGACGGTGCCTATGTCATCGACAAGAATGGCAAGCGTTACCTCGACGCTTGTTGTGGCGCAGCGGTGTCCTGCCTGGGTCACAGCGATCATGAGGTGATCGATGCAATAAAAGGGCAGCTGGACCAGCTGCCCTTTGCCCATACTTCATTTTTTACCAATCAGCCCATGGAAGAGTTGGCTGGCGAGTTGATCGAAAGCGCGCCTGCGGGAATAGCGCAGGTGTATTTCTGCTCGGGTGGGTCGGAAGCGGTGGAGGCCGCGCTCAAGCTCGCGCGCCAGTATTTCGTAGAAATCGGCCAGCCACAACGCAGCCATGTGATTGCCCGCAAACAGAGCTATCACGGCAATACGCTGGGCGCGCTTGCTGCCGGAGGCAATTTGTGGAGGCGCAAACAGTTCGAGCCCTTGTTGGTCAAGATTTCCCATGTCTCGCCTTGTTACGCCTATCGCGGCAAGCGGCCGGGCGAAAGCGATACAGCCTACGGGGAACGCCTGGTGCGCGAACTCGAGGAGGAAATGCAAAGCTTGGGGCCTGATCGGGTCATCGCCTTTATCGCCGAGACCGTAGGTGGGGCGACGCTGGGCTGTGTGACGCCGGTACCCGGTTATTTTGCAGGCGTGCGCGCGCTCTGCGACAAGTATGGCGTGTTGCTGATCCTGGATGAGGTCATGTGCGGCATGGGTCGTTGCGGAACGCTCTACGCCTGCGAGCAGGAAGGCGTGGTGCCGGACCTTATTTGCATAGGCAAGGGCCTGGGCGCCGGGTACCAACCGATAGGTGCACTGCTTGCGAGCGGAAAGATTTATGACGCGGTCGTGGGCGGATCGGGTTTTTTTCAACACGGCCATACTTATACCGGCCACGCTGCGGCCTGTGCCGGCGCGCTGGCGGTGCAGCGTGCGGTGAAAAACCGCGGCCTGTTGGCCAAGGTACGCGAACGCAGCGTCGGACTTGAAGCGCGCTTGCGCGCGCGCTTCGGGGAGCATCCGCATGTCGGCGAAATTCGCGGTCGCGGTCTGTTCTGGGCCCTGGAACTGGTACAGGAGCGCGCCAGCAAACAGCCCTTTGACTCGAAACGCAGGATTAACGCGCGGCTAAAACTTGGTGCACTGAAAAACGGGCTGATGTGCTATCCCATGGGAGGCACGCTCGACGGGGTGTCCGGCGATCATGTGATGCTCGCGCCGCCCTTTATCATCAGCGAGGCGCAGCTCGACGAAGCAGTGGACAAACTCGCGCGCTCGATCGACGAGGCAATAGCGGCAACATAGGCTGGGATTGCATGCGGATCGTTTTTCCAGAGTATTTCACTGAGGATGGAGCCGTGCAATTCACTTTATCTCCTTGTTGGCCGATCCTGACTAACGCGCGAACTTGAACGCCGAGATCGCACTTTTTCTGATTCAGGACGGCCTGACCAATGGTGCGATCTACGCGCTGCTGGCATTGGCGCTGGTGCTGGTGTTTGCCGTGACGCGAGTCATATTCATCCCGCAGGGTGAGTTTGTTGCCTACGGTGCGCTCACCCTCGCCAGCCTGCAGTTGGGCAAGTTACCCGGCACGGCATGGTTGCTATTGGCCGCAGGTCTGGCCGTGGCGGCCGTGGAGTTGGTGCAGGTCTTGCGCGTCGGCGCGCTGCGCCGTGTTCCGGCCATTGTTTTCAGCTATATCGTGGTCCCTGCAGGCATCCTTGCCATTGCCTGGTGGGCCGCACCACAGAAGCCAGCACTCACTTTTCAAGTTCTGCTGGCGCTGCTCCTGGTAGTCCCGCTGGGACCCATGGTTTATCGCCTTGCCTACCAGCCGCTCGCCAACGCCTCGGTGCTGGTGCTGCTGATCATTTCGGTAGCAGTGCATTTCGCCATGACCGGTCTGGGCCTGGTGTTTTTCGGCGCCGAGGGCTCGCGCACCCCGGCGTTCTCAGACGTTCATTGGAAGCTGGGCGTGCTCACGATCTCAGGCCAAAGCCTGTGGGTGGTGGGTGTGAGCCTGGCATTGATTGTGGCGCTATTGCTATTCTTCGAGCACACCATCTATGGCAAGGCGCTGCGCGCCACGGCCATTAACCGTGTCGGCGCGCGCCTGGTTGGAATTTCCCCGGCGATGGCAGGTAAATTGAGTTTTACGCTCGCTGCTCTGATCGGCGCGCTTTCGGGTGTCCTGGTTGCGCCCATTACTACCATTTACTACGATTCGGGCTTCCTGGTGGGCTTGAAGGGATTTGTCGGTGCCATCGTGGGGGGGCTGGTGAGCTACCCGATCGCGGCCGCTGGCGCTCTGCTAGTCGGCTTGCTCGAGGCCTATGCCTCATTTTGGGCAAGTGCATACAAAGAAGTCATTGTTTTCACCATGATCGTTCCTGTACTCGTTTGGCGTTCATTGACCGCCCACCATATCGAGGAAGACGAGGAATGAGCCGCGTTGGAATAACGCGCATCCGCTTGATATTTGGCGCTTTTCTGGTCTTCATCTCAGTTGCGCCCCTGGTGTTGCCCGAGTTCCATATTACCCTGCTCAATTACATCGGACTCTATAGCATCGTTGCGCTGGGCCTGGTACTGCTGACCGGGATCGGTGGACTGACCTCTTTCGGACAGGCGGCTTTTGTCGGCATGGGCGCATGCGCCACCGCCTATCTCAGCACGGTATATGATTTGTCTCCGTGGCTGAGCTTATTGGTGGGTTTGGCGCTTACATTCGCCGTTTCCCTTTTCCTCGGGTTTATCACGCTCCGGCTTTCGGGGCACTATCTTCCGCTGGGAACCATCGCCTGGGGCATTAGCCTCTACTATCTGTTCGGCAATATGGAGTTTCTCGGCGGCCACAACGGTATCTCCAGCCTCCCTGCGATCAGCCTGTTTGGGATGGAACTCGACACCGGCCGCGAGTTTAATTATCTGATCTGGTCACTGTTGTTGCTTGCTTTGCTGTCTATGCAGAATCTTCTCGATTCACGCCCCGGCCGGGCCATCCGAGCCCTGAAAGGGGGGGGGCTGATGGCCGAGAGCTTTGGCGTCAACACCGCGCGCATGAAAATTATTATTTTCGTCCATGCCGCGCTGCTGGCCAGCCTGTCGGGCTGGCTATACGCGCATCTGCTACGCTTCGTCAATCCGACGCCGTTCTCGATTAACGCAGGCATCGAGTACCTGTTCATGGCAGTAGTCGGCGGCGCAGCGTCTGTCTGGGGCGCAGTGGTCGGTGCCGGGATACTCACGGTGCTCAAACAGTGGCTACAGGATTTGCTGCCCAAACTTCTGGGACAAAGTGGCAATTTCGAAATGATCGTCTTCGGCGTGATGCTGGTGCTGCTGTTGCAGCGCGCGCGCGAAGGCATTATGCCGCTCGCTGTGCGCTTTCTTCCGGCCACCAGGAAGCAGCTTGCTGTATCGACAAATTCACTGCCGCGGCGGGCACGGCCTTTGGCGGGCGTAGTCCTGTTGGAACTGAAGGGAGCGCGCAAGACCTTTGGCGGCCTGGTGGCGGTGAACGACTTGTCCTTTGCCATGCGCAGCGGCGAAATCCTCGGTCTGATTGGCCCCAATGGCGCCGGCAAGAGCACGGTGTTCAATCTCGTCACCGGAGTGCTGCCGGCGACAGGTGGCGAGGTGCATTTTCGCGGCGAGCGCATCGACACCTTGTCTGCGCGCGCCATCGTCCCGCGCGGCGTGGCGCGCACTTTTCAGCATGTGCATTTGCTGCCCGCGATGAGTGTGTTGGAAAATGTCGCTATCGGGGCACACCTGCGCGGCAGCAAAGGTGTGATCAGCGCGGCGCTGCGCCTGGACCGCGCGGAGGAGGCGATGCTGCTGGCGGAGGCCGCGCGCCAGCTGGAGCGCGTCGGGCTGGCGGCCAGCTTACACGAGCAGGCGGGCAGCCTTGCGCTCGGCCAGCAGCGTATCCTTGAAATTGCGCGGGCGCTTTGCGCGGACCCGGTGCTGTTGTTGCTCGACGAGCCTGCGGCCGGCCTGCGTTTGCAGGAAAAGCGCGCGCTCGCCGAGCTACTGCGCAAGCTCAAGTCTGAGGGCATGAGCGTCCTGTTGGTTGAGCACGACATGGATTTCGTCATGAAGCTGGTGGACCGGCTGGTGGTGATGGATTTTGGTGAAAAAATAGCCGAGGGCTTGCCGCAGGAAATCCAGACCAGTCCCGTGGTTCTGGAAGCTTATCTCGGTGGCGTCAAATGAGCGCGCTGCTGGAAGTGCGCGACCTGTGCGTGGCCTACGGCAAGGTCGAAGCAGTACATCGGATCGGATTACGCGTGGAAGAAGGGCGGATAGTCACGGTCATCGGGCCCAACGGAGCCGGCAAGACCACGCTTTTGGCCGCCTTGATGGGCATGTTACCCAGTCGCGGCAGAGTCAGCTACGCGAACAGGGACCTCACGCATGTCGAGGCCGAAACGCGCGTGGGCCTAGGCCTCTGCCTGGTGCCCGAGCGGCGCGAACTGTTCGCTGCCATGACGGTGGAAGATAATCTGACACTCGGCGCTTTTCGCCGCTATCGCAAGCGCGACAAGACCATCAGCGCCGATTTCGAGCAGGTATACCAATTGTTTCCGCGTCTGAAGGAGCGTCACCGGCAGCTCGCCGGCACACTTTCGGGCGGCGAAAGGCAGATGCTTGCATTGGGCCGTGCCTTGATGAGCCGACCGCGACTCTTGATGCTGGACGAGCCCAGCCTGGGCCTGGCGCCGCTGGTCGTGCGCGATATCTTTCATGTCATTGCCGGCTTGCGCGAGACCGGCGTCTCCATTCTGCTGGTGGAACAGAATGCCCGCGCCGCGCTGCAGGTGTCAGATTATGGCTACGTACTCGAAACCGGCGAAATTGCCCTTGAAGGAGCAAGCGCCGATCTGGCCTCAGACCCGCGCGTGATCGAGAGCTATCTCGGCCTCGCGTCAGGCTCAGTCGACTAGAACGGTTTGAGGGCACTGCCAGCCACGGCTTTACCGACACGGGCGGAACCGCAGGAAGTCGCGCAGACCGTGGTTCCACGTGGAACATGGCGCTTCTAGCGGCATCAATTTGGCCCATGCGAGCAATTCTTCACCGCTGCCGTGTCATAACTGCTATCCCTTTGTTCCACGTGGAACACGCGCTTACGGTTTGTTGGAAATGAGCGTAAAATCGCGCCTCTTTGGCAGGGCAACAGGTCCATGCATTTTCCTACCGAATTCGATGTCATCGTGGTTGGCGGCGGACACGCCGGAACCGAGGCTGCGCTTGCTGCAGCTCGCGCCGGCTGCAGCACACTGCTGCTCACGCACAATATCGAGACGCTGGGGCAGATGTCCTGCAATCCCTCGATCGGCGGGATCGGCAAAGGGCACCTGGTCAGGGAAGTCGATGCGCTGGGTGGTGTCATGGCGATCGCGACGGACGAAGCCGGTATTCAGTTTCGCATACTCAATGCCAGCAAGGGTGCGGCAGTGCGCGCCACCCGCGCCCAAGCCGATCGCGTGCTTTACAAGAAAGCGATCCGAGCGCGCTTAGAAAACCAGCCGAATCTAAGCCTGTTCCAGCAAGCGGTGGACGATCTTACGCTGGAAGGCGACCGGGTGAGTGGCGTAGTTACGCAACTGGGTATCCGATTCAGGGGACGCAGCGTGATCCTGACGACGGGCACTTTTCTTTCCGGCCTGATTCATGTTGGCATGGCAAATTACCGGGCGGGGAGGGCGGGTGACCCAGCTTCGCTCAGCCTGGCCGCGAGGCTGCGCGAACTGAAGCTCCCGGTAGGTCGTTTGAAAACCGGGACACCACCGCGCATAGACGGACGTTCTATTGATTTTTCGGCGATGCAGGAGCAGCAAGGCGACGATCCCGCGCCGGTGTTCTCCTATATGGGCAGTAGCGATATGCATCCGCCGCAGCTGCCTTGCTGGATTACCCACACCAATGCGCGCACGCACGAAATCATCCGCGCCGGCCTCGATCGCTCGCCCCTGTATAGCGGTGTGATCGAAGGTGTAGGTCCGCGTTACTGCCCTTCGATCGAGGACAAGATCCATCGTTTCGCGGCAAAGGCAAGCCATCAGATTTTTCTCGAACCCGAGGGGCTCGCAACCAACGAGTTCTATCCCAATGGTATCTCGACCAGCCTGCCCTTCGATGTGCAACTCGAACTGGTGCGCTCGATCAAGGGCCTGGAGCAGGCGCATATTTTGCGTCCCGGCTACGCAATAGAGTATGACTATTTCGATCCGCGCGGCCTGAGAGCATCGCTGGAAACCAAGGCGATAGCCGGACTGTTTTTTGCAGGTCAAATAAACGGTACTACAGGGTATGAAGAGGCTGCGGCGCAGGGTTTGCTCGCCGGCGTCAATGCCGCCATGCAGGTACAGGGTCGTGACGCGTGGTGCCCCCGCCGCGACCAGGCCTATATGGGCGTGCTGGTGGACGATCTCATCACCCGTGGCGTTTCGGAACCCTACCGCATGTTTACCAGCCGCGCCGAGTACCGCCTGATGCTGCGCGAGGACAATGCGGATCTGCGCCTGACCGAAATGGGGCGCGGCCTGGGCTTGATCGACGACCAGCGCTGGCAAGCCTTTGAACGCAAGCGCGAGGCTGTTGCGAGAGAGCTAGAGCGGCTTAGATCAACTTGGATCAACCCCAAACTATTGCCGCAAGCAGAAGCGGAGAGGGTTTTAGGTAAAGGCATAGAGAGAGAGTATGCGCTCACTGATTTATTGCGTCGCCCGGACGTGAGCTACGCCAGCCTGATGTCGCTACCGGGTGCGGGCGAGGCGGTCGCCGATCCTATCGTCGCCGACCAGGTCGAAATCCAGATCAAGTATGACGGCTATATTCTCCGCCAGCATGAGGAGATATCCCGCGGTGAACAATACGAGGCGACGGCATTGCCGCGTGACCTGGATTACGGCTCAGTGCGTGGCTTGTCCAGGGAAGTGCAGCAAAAACTAAATGAGCACCAGCCAGAAACCATAGGCCAGGCCTCGCGCATCTCGGGCCTGACACCGGCTGCCATTTCCCTGCTATTGGTACATCTGAAACGGGGTTTCGAAAACGGGGGAAGAAAGGCGCAGTCGACCCCTGGCGGACCTCCGTCGAACGATCGTCTCCGGAACACCGACGAAACCGCGGCGGACGATCCGCGTGTAAATCGGCCCGCGGCATGAGCGCGGCCGATCAACTCAAACGCGGGCTCATCGCGCTGGGGCTGGTGCTGGAGCGCGACACCCAGCAGCGGTTGCTCGACTATATCGCGCTGATCGACAAATGGAACCGTGTGCACAATCTGACCGCGATTCGCGAGCCGGAAAAAATGGTCAGCCATCACCTGCTCGACAGCCTGGCGGTCGCGCCGCATTTGCACGCCAGGCGCCTGTTGGACGTGGGCAGCGGCGCCGGACTGCCCGGCATTCCGCTGGCGCTCGCCAACCCGGATATGCAGGTAACCCTGCTCGACAGCAACCACAAGAAAGTGGCGTTTCTGAACCAGGCGGTGATGGAACTCAAAATAAAAAATGCCGAGGTTTGCGGCGAGCGTGTCGAGTCCTGGAAGTCGCAGGAAGGGTTCGATGTAGTTATTTCGCGCGCCTTTTCCGATATGAGCGAATTTGTGCACATGACCCGACATCTGCTGGCCCCGGGCGGGATGTTCGCAGCGATGAAGGGTATGCATCCCTACGAGGAAATCGACAAGTTGCCGCCGGACTGCATCGTGCAGCAGGTATTGCCGCTTGCAATTCCAGGCCTGGACGGAGCGCGACACCTGGTGTTAATCGGGCAGCCGGTAGCGTGATGCAAAACGAGGGCGCGCCCAATCTCGGAGAGCCCTTGGGCAGGGCGCGCCGCCGTGCATCGGCCTTCCACTTGTCAGCGTCAAAGCGGCCGGCAATTCAATGACGCCGCGCATCCTTGCGGTGGCCAACCAGAAAGGCGGGGTGGGCAAGACCACGACCAGCGTCAATCTATCTGCTGGTCTTGCCAGCGCCGGCAAGCGCGTGCTTCTGATCGATCTTGATCCCCAGGGCAACGCAACCATGGGGAGCGGCATAGACAAGCGCAATCTGGACGCTTCTGTGTACCAGGTGCTGCTCGGATTGACGACGCTGCAGTCGGTGCGGCAAAAATCCGAAAGCGGCGGTTACGACTTGGTGCCTGCGAACCGCGAGCTCGCCGGCGCGGAAGTCGAAATGGTGGAGCTGGAACATCGCGAAACGCGCCTCAAGTCGGCGCTGGGGACAATTGCTGCCGAGTACGATTTCATTCTGCTCGACTGTCCGCCGGCGCTCAACTTGCTCACCCTAAATGGCCTGGTTGCGGCGGATGCAGTGATCATTCCGATGCAATGCGAGTACTACGCCCTCGAAGGCTTGAGCGATCTGGTGGAAACCATACGCAAGGTGCGCAGGCATCTGAATCCTGTGCTGGAGATCGAAGGCTTGCTGCGCACCATGTACGATCCGCGCAACTCCCTCACGCAGCAGGTCTCAGCGCAATTGCAGCAGCACTTTGGTGACAAGCTGTATGCAACCATCATTCCGCGCAACGTGCGCCTGGCGGAGGCGCCGAGTTACGGCGCGCCTGCGGTGAGTCTGGACAAGGTATGCAAGGGCTCGCAGGCGTATCTGGCGCTGGCCGACGAGCTGCTCTCGCGCTCGGCCAGCGCGCCCGCTTAGACAAGGACAAGGACGAAAATGAGAGGACTGGGACGCGGGCTGGACGCGCTGCTCGCCAAGGATGAAGACGCGGCGGGCAGCGAGTTTCTTAAGTCGGTAAAGCTCGAGGAGCTGCAGCCCGGCAAATACCAGCCGCGTACGCGCATGGACCAGGCGTCTCTGGAAGAATTGGCCCGCTCGCTCAAAACCCAGGGCGTGATGCAGCCAATTTTGGCGCGCACGCTAGGCAAGGGGCGCTACGAAATCATCGCCGGCGAGCGACGCTGGCGCGCCGCGAAACTCGCCGGCTTGCGCGAAGTGCCGGTGGTGATTCGCGAGGTACCGGATTCGGCGGCACTTGCAATGGCCTTGATCGAAAATATCCAGCGCGAAAACCTGAATCCGCTGGAAGAAGCCAACGGCATTCACCGCCTGATTAACGAATTCAAAATGACCCACCAGGAGGCGGCAGAGGCGGTAGGCCGTTCACGCGCTGCGACCTCGAACTTGTTGCGTTTGCTGAATTTGCCGCAGTCCGTGCAGGTATTACTCTACGACGGCAGGATCGACATGGGCCATGCGCGCGCCTTGCTCGCGCTGGAAGGCCGGCGCCAGGAG
>CAKKSJ010000272.1 GCA_919902965.1 Burkholderiales bacterium | reverse complement strand
GAGCTGCCCTCGTGGATTTGGGCGGTGGTGAAATCCATTTTGCTGCTGTCGGCGGTGTTCGCCTGCCGGCGCATTATCTTTGGGGGCTAGCGTGCGAAAACTAATAGCGGTGTTGCTCCTGGTGTGGTCTGGCGTGTCCTGGGCCTATCCTTCGACACAGTCCTGGCAAGTGACGCCGGTCGGCGCCACGCCGGCTATCGCTACGCCTGTTGCATCCATCGCCGCAGCGCTAGCGGGTGCAGCTGTCGCTTATCCGCAGTACACCTGGGCGTCGTGTACGGTTGGGGCGAGCGTTAATCTTTACGTCACGGTTAACGCCTGCAGCAATCCGTCTTATGTCGCGACACTGCTTACGTCGTCTTGCGCGGCTGGCGATACTTTGGACGCAGGAGGGCTCACCTGCACGGCTGCAGGCGGCGGCGGGACTACTGGCGGCGGCACAGGCTACGGCGGTGACTCGGGGACCGGCTTCGCGGCCTGGCTGCTCTCCTGGCTCAATGCGTTCACCGCGTGGATTCTTACGGTTATTGCAAGCGTGTTCGTCGGCCTGTGGGCGATGCTCACGGACCTATTCATCTTCGTGCTGGATTCGCTCTTCGATCTTGTCCTGTACATCGTAAGCGGCATGTCGTGGGATTTCACCACCTTTAACCCGGTCACCTATTGGAACCAATTGCCGGCCGATCTGGTGAGCGTCCTGAACATGATCGGCGTTCCTATCGCGCTCGGCATGATCGTCGCGGCGCTCGGTATTCGGTTCATCCTCCAATTGGTTCCGTTCGTCCGGTGGGGCTCGTGATGATTAGCGCAGAGGAATATGCGGCGTCTGTGGCGCGATTGTTTCGCCAGTATCCTCCGGGGCATGTGCTGCGCGGCGTCTTCGCTGTGCGGCGCGTGAGGGATGGCCTGTGTCTGGGGCGCGGAATCGGGCGGGAGGGTATTGACACTCGTCGGGCGTGGCGGTCTTGGTTGTTTTGCACGTTCTACCCTTCGGCGGAATCCGCGGCGATTGATGCGGGGCATTACAGAGAGGGCTATTGCGCGGTGGTGGAGATCGTCTGTGATTTCCGCTTGAGTCCCTCGGTGCTTTTCATTCGGTGTGATGTCCAGGTCGATTGGCGCGGCTTGTGATAAATCTGCTGATGGGTGCGCCCGGCGGCGGCAAGTCCTATGAGGCGGTGGTATTCCACATCCTGGCGGCACTCGCGAAGGGTCGCAAAGTCATCACGAATCTGGCGCTGCATCTCGACGCCTTCGCCTTGATCGAGCCCGGGTATGTGGACCTGATCGAGCGGCGCTTCGCCACCCTGGCGCCGAAGGCCGCGCCGGGCGGGAGGCCGCGAAACAATGCGGCGTTTTCCCAGGTCGAGGATTACGGCGACAAATGGCGGCATCCGGTTAACGGCGGCGGTCCGCTCTACGTCATCGACGAATGTCATATCGCGCTGCCCAAGGTCGGGACGCCGGTCGCGGTCGAGGAGTGGTATTCGCTGCATCGTCACGAGTTTGCGGACGTGCTGCTGATTTCGCAGAGCTACGGCAAGCTGAATGTCGCCATCAAGGATCTGCTGCAGATCGTCTACCGGGTGCGAAAGAATGTTGCGTTCGGTTCAGCGAAGAGCTATACCCGCAAGGTCCAGGACGGGGTGCGCGGCGAGGTCGTGAATACGGCGGTGCGCCGCTACGAAGAAAAATATTTCTCCTTGTATCAGAGCCACACCCGAAGCGCGGCGGGGGTGGAGATGGGGGCGGCGGATATTGTCCCGTTCTGGCGTCATTGGACGTTCTACGGCATGGGAGTCTGTGTCGTTCTGTTCGTGGCGGTCGTCGCAGTGCGGGGGAATCCTCTGGCGATGTTCACGCCAAAGCCAAAGCCACAACCAAAGTTACTTGGTGCGTCCGTGCCGGAAGCTCGCCCGGAGCCGCAGGGATTCAAGGCAAAGGACATTCCGGGCGTGGCGGCACTGTCGGAGGTCCCTGCGGCGGTCGCGGCGTCCGGGTGGCCATATGGGGCCTTGGAGCTTCACGTCGGCGGCTTCGCAAGGATGGCGGCAAAGACCGTTATGCTGATTGTGTTCAGTCAGAACGGGCAGCGCGTGTTTTCTCAGACGAACGCGGAGCTTGAAGCGGCGGGGTATCGCGTGACGATGTTGAATGACTGCCTGGTACGTCTGGAATTCGGGAAACTGTCGCAATTCATTTCGTGCAATGCGCCCAGCGTCGGCATCGGGAGTGCGTACGGCAAACCTATGCAACAAAAGACGGTTGTCGCTAATCCTGTGCCGGTAAAGCGGTAGGTGGCGTTGCGGCGCGCAACCTGCGCGGCTTGAAAGCGGGGGGTGAATTGGCCAGCCAACGGGCCAAGAGGGGCCGAAGAGGCCCCTCGCGTTTTTTTTTAGATCGGGCGCGATCGAAAAAGGCGGGGAGCGTCGCCGCTCCCCTTGATCTGCGCTTATGCGGCCATGGGCTCGGCCTCGACGGCCTGCGATCTGTGAAGATAATCGACGGCACGCTGCGCGTGGGCGGCGGCCTGGAAGATGGCGCGCTTATCGTTCTGGAGAACCTTGAGCCAGTGCCCGATATAGGCGGCGTGATCGTCGCGGGGCTCGGGGGTGATGCCAAGATCGGCACAGAGGAAAGCGGCGCCGAGTTCGGCGACAAGCTCTTCGCGGGCGTAGCCTTCATCTCCAAAGCGCTGGCGGCCGAAGTCACGGTCAAGGCGGCTCGCGTGTTTCGTCCAGTGTGTGAGCTCGTGCGCCTTGGTGGCGGCGTAGCTCTCGGCGTTCTTGAAGGCTTCAGGGGCCGGAAGCTGGATGATGTCGGCGGCGGGGGCGTAATAAGCGCGGTTTCCGCCATGGCGGAAGGTTGCGCCGGTTGCAGCAAAGAATCGCTCGGTGTTCTCGATGAGCTGCAGCGGCTCGCTTTTCGTTTCCGGCTTGGGCTGATATCGGGCGGGTAACCCGTCGATCTGCTCCACATTGAAAACGGTGTAAGCCTTCATGAACGGAATTTCACGCTCGACGGCCTCGCCGTTATCGGCGGTCTCCGTTTTGGTGAAGCGGTCGGCGAAGACTACAAGGGAGCCATGCTCGCCTTTGCGCACCTGGGCGCCGATGGCTTCGGCCTGCTTGTAGGTCATCCAGGTATTCGCGGCGTAACCCTTGGCGATGGTTTCGCCCCAGAGAAGAAGGATATTGATGCCTTGATAGGGCGTGCCATTGTGGCGAAGCGGGCGAGTGATGCGGCCTTCCGAATTGCCGGCGTTCCATGGTTTCAACCATGGGCGGATGCCTTGCTCAAGGTCGGCAATGATGCGCTCGGTCACGCGGGTGTATACGTCTTTGCGGTCTATGGTGCTGGTGGTCATGATGTCTTTTCCTTTAATGGTCGGTTGGGCGTTGCAGAAAGGCGGGGAGCGTTGCGGCTCCCCTTGTTCCGCGGCTGTTCCAGTTGGTGGCGTGGCGTTAGATAAGTCCCGATTCGGCAAAGCTCATGGCCGAATCGAGCCCGATGATGAAATGGTCTAGAACCTTGATGTCAACCAAGGCCAAAGCCTGTTTGA
>CAKKSJ010000271.1 GCA_919902965.1 Burkholderiales bacterium | reverse complement strand
GTACGGGCATCGAGGCTTCGCTCACCGGCCACCTGGTGTTCGCCACCCTGCATACGAACAGCGCGCCGGAGTCGATCATCCGCCTGCTGGACATGGGCATGGACCCGTTCAACTTTTCCGATGCGCTGCTCGGCATTCTCGCCCAGCGCCTGGCGAAGCGGCTTTGTGCCAAGTGCAAACAAGCGTACAACCCGGCTCCCGAGGAAATGAAGGCGTTCCTGACCGAATATTGCAGCGAACTGGTCAATACCAAGACCTTCAAGCAGAATCCCAAGGAGGGCTACGAGAACGTGTACAAGGAATGGGTCAAGAACTACGGCAATGACAAGGGCCAGTTCACCATGTACAAAAAGATCGGCTGTGACGGCTGCGGCGGCAGCGGTTACAAGGGCCGCGTTGGCCTGCACGAACTGCTGGTCGGCACTGACCCGCTGAAGAAGCTGATTCAGGAGCATGCGCGCGTGGCGGAGATGCTGGCCTGCTGTCTGGACGAAGGCATGCGCACGCTGAAAATGGACGGTATGGAAAAAGTCCTGATGGGGCTCACCGACATGCCCACGGTGCGCGCGGTCTGCATCAAGTAGGCGCAGCGCGCGCAGTGATGGGGAAAACCTGAGGTGGCAGCGGAGCGCAACAGCGAGGCTGGCGCAGCGCGGACCGTGGATGACCTGTTCCGGCGACTGGAGCAACTGAACGAGATCGGCGCCTCGCTGTCGGCCGAAAGGGACATCAACCGGCTGCTGGAGAGCATCCTGCTCGCTGCCAAGACGATCACCCGCGCCGACGGCGGCACGCTATACCTGCTGACCGAAGAAGACGGCAGCAAGCGCCTGAAGTTCGAGATCATGCGCACCGAGTCCTTGAATATCGCGATGGGCGGCACTACCGGGACGCCGATCCCCTTCTATCCGATTCACCTGTACGGAAAGGACGGCGAGCCCAACAAGCAGATGGTGGCGGCGTTCGCAGCGCTGACCGGCGAGACGGTCAATATCGCGGATGCCTATACCGCGGAGGGGTTCGACTTCAACGGCACGCGCAACTTCGACAAGAAGACCGGCTACCACTCCAAGTCCTTTCTCACGGTGCCGATGAAGAACCACGAGAACGAAATCATCGGCGTGCTGCAACTGATCAACTCCCAGGATCCGGCCAGCGGCGAGGTGGTGGCGTTTTCCGACTCGGATCAGCGTCTGGCGGAGTCGCTTGCCTCGCAGGCAGCCATTGCGCTTACCAATCGCCAGCTGATCAACCAGCTGGAAGCCCTGTTCGAGTCGTTCATCGCGATGATCAATACGGCGATCGACGAGAAATCCCCCTATACCGGCGGCCATTGTCAGCGCGTGCCCGAACTCACGATGATGCTCGCCGAAGCGGTAAACGGGACGCATGCGGGGGCGCTTAGCGAATTCGACATGAGCGACAAGGACCGCTACGAGCTCAAGATCGCCGGCCTGCTGCATGATTGCGGCAAGGTAACGACCCCGGTGCACGTCGTGGACAAGGCGACCAAGCTCGAATCGATTTTCGACCGCATCCACCTGGTCGATACCCGTTTCGAAGTGCTGAAGCGTGATGCCGAAATCGAATTTTTGAAAAGCACCGCTGCGCTGCAGCGCCAGCGCCTGGACGAGCTATCGCTGCGCGAGCGCGGCAAGCAGCTGGAGCAGGCGTTCCGGGCGCAGCTGCGCCAGCTCGATCAGGACCGCGAGTTCTTGCGCAAATGCAATATCGGCGGAGAATTCATGCCCCCGGAGGCGCAGCAGCAGGTGAGAAAGATTGCCGACTACAAGTGGCTGGACCAGTCGGGCAATACCGCCCATTTCCTTACCGACGATGAGATCGAGAATCTCAGCATCGCGCGCGGCACCCTGACCTCGAAAGAGCGCGAGATCATCAACTACCACATTGTCGCTACCATCAAAATGCTGGAGGCGCTGCCCTGGCCCAAGCACCTCAGCCATGTGCCGGAATACGCGGGCGGACATCACGAACGCATGGACGGCAAGGGCTATCCGCGCGGCCTCAGGCGCGAGCAGATGTCGGTGCAGGCGCGCGTCATGGGTATTGCCGACATTTTCGAAGCGCTAACCGCCCGGGACCGGCCTTACAAGAAGGGCAAGACGCTGACCGAGTCTCTGCAGATCCTGGGGAAATTCAAGGAGGGAGGGCACATCGATCCGGATCTGTTCGATGTGTTCATACGGCAAAAAGTATATCTGCGCTACGCCGAGCAGTTTCTCGACGCGAATCAAATCGATCGCGTCGATGAGAGCAAGATTCCCGGTTATTCCCCCTGATCCGGCCGCGGCAGCGGATGGACCGGACAAACGGCTCAAGTCTTGGGGGATGGACGCCTGGTGACGTAGACAATCAGGCCTTCGGTGGCAACGTCGATGAATTTTTCGTCGTAGCCCATTTCCTTGAGTTCCCATTTGAACTCGTTGCCCAGCTTGGCTTTTTTGTACCAGCCCAGTTTGTTTTCCCGGTTGAACTCGGCGGCGCGCGTAAACGCCTCTTCGAGTATGCCGGACAGGCGTTTTTGAGACACCATTTGCGCGGGATTATTGGCAATCGCGGGCGGATAGCGCTTGGCGACGTCCTGCGCCAGACTCTTGGCAAACTCTGTAACCTTGCGCGTGGAAAAAAACTTTAGAATCATGATTCTCCCACTTGGATGGCCGAGCAAAAACGTTTCGCAAATTATACCAGCGCGAGCGCCGCGCATGAAGCATGAATTGCGCAGTGACCGTGACCTATTCCCTGCGGCGGACAGAACGCATGCTCGATGATTGTCGCCGGGAAAAGCAGGCGGTCGTGAACAGGCGCCACTGTTTCGGCAGAGGTCGCGGAGATCGCCGTTGATGCAGGAGGAAGCAGCTTGATCAGAATATTCATCGGATTCGATCCGCGCGAAACGGTCGCCTACAACGTGCTCGCGCACAGCATACAGGCGCGCGCCAGCGTGCCGGTCGCGATCGCCTCATTGGCTCTGTCGCAATTGAGGACGATATTGACGCGTGAACGCCACGCGCTGCAATCAACCGATTTCTCGTTTTCGCGTTTTCTTACGCCTTATCTTTCCGGCTATGCCGGATGGAGCCTGTTCATGGACTGCGACATGCTGATGCGCGACGATGTCGCCAAGCTGTGGGCGCTGCGCGATGAACGCTACGCCGTGCGGGTGGTCAAGCATGAGCACAAACCCAGGGAAACCGTCAAGTTTCTCGGCGCGGCGCAGACTTCGTACACAAAGAAGAACTGGTCCAGCGTGATGCTTTTCAATAACGCAAAATGCACAGCCCTGACGCCGGAGTACGTGAACTCGGCCAGCGGACTGGAATTGCATCAGTTCAAATGGCTGGAAAGCGACGCAATGATCGGCGAGCTGCCGCACCGCTGGAATCATCTGGTCGGCTACGATGCCCCTGGCGGGGACATCGCGCTCGCGCACTACACCATAGGCGGCCCTTATTTTCCGGAGTATGCCGACTGTCCACTGGCCGATGAATGGCGGGCGGAGCGCGACGCCATGCTCTACGCGCTTGCGCAGCGCTAAGCAGCCCGGCTTGCGGGAGCGGCGGCGGTGCTGAACAGAATGAAACGCTGGCTCGCAACAGGCGGTGCGCGAGCGCATGCCGGGGAGGGTGATGCCGCACCGCCGGCCAGGACCGGCGCGCGAATGGAAATCGGGGCGGCGCTTTCCGCTGCCCCGGATGATGCGGATCTGAATCTGCGCATGGGCCTGATCCATCTCGCCGAGGGTGAGGCGGTCGCGGCCCTGGACTACTTCCATCTGGCTTTGCACTACGCGCCAGACTTGTTTCCCGCCTGCGCTGCATTGGCAAATGCGCTGGCCCGGCTGCAGCGGCCCTTGCAAGAGGCTGAGGCCTACCGTGCATTCCTGCGGGCGAATCCCGGTCATGCGGAGGCCGCATTTGCGCTCGCCGCCTGGCACCACGCCAGGGGTGAATATGAAGCTGCGCTGGCCCTGCTGCATCCCCTGGCGGTCCGGCGGCCGGTGCAGCGTGAGGCCTGCAACCTTCTTGGACTGATACTCGGGCGCGAGCTTGGCCAATTCGCCGAAGGCGAGCGCTTGCTGCGGCTGGCGTTGGAGCCGGACCCGCAATGGCCGGCGGCATTAAGCAACCTCGGCTGGATCCTGCTGGAAAAGGGCGACTATGCCCGCGGTCTGGAACTGGTCGATGCGGTACTCGAGCGCTATCCGGATGATCAGGAGACGCGCCTGGTACGCAGCTACATGAATCTCAAGCACGGCAAATTCGAGGAAGGCTGGCGGGATTTTGAAGCGCGGCATCACAGCCGTTTCGCCGTGAGCCGACCCTTGCACTTCGAGCAATGGGACGGGACGCCCATGCACGCGGAAACCTTGTTGATTTCCGGGGAGCAGGGTCTGGGCGACCAGATCATGTTTGCTTCCTGTTTCGACGAGGCAATCGCCCGCACCGGACACTGCATCATTTCCTGCAATCCCAAGCTGGAGGGACTGTTCCGCCGTTCCTTTCCGGGCGCCAGCGTCTATCCGGATGGCGGCGATGCGGGGAATTCAGGCGCGCGTGAGGCGGCAAAAACGGCGGATCGAGAGATTCCGATGGGCAGCCTGCCAGGCTTTTTCCGCAATCGCCTGCAAGATTTTCCGCGCCGTGCAGCCTACCTGCGTGCCGACCCCGAGCGCATCGCATACTGGCATTCCCGTCTGGACGCGCTCGGGCCTGGTCCAAAGATCGGATTGTCCTGGCGCGGCGGGATCGCCACGACGCGCCGACACTTGCGTTCCCTGACATTGGAGGAGTTTCTTCCGCTGCTGCGTCAGCCGGCCAGGTTCCTCAGCCTGCAATATGGCGATTGCGCAGGCGATCTGAGTGCAATCAGCCGCGCGCACGGTGTCGCTCTGCCACATTGGCAGGAGGCCCTGGATGACTACGCTGAAACGGCGGCATTGGTATGCGCGCTGGATCTGGTGATCAGCGTGTGCACCGCGGTCATCCATCTGGCGGGCGCGCTCGGACGGCCTGTCTGGATCCTGGTTCCGACGGTGGCGGAGTGGCGCTATCTTGATCGTGGTGAAACGCTGCCCTGGTACCCCAGCGCCCGCCTGTTTCGCCAATCGGAAACGGGGCGGTGGCAGAATACGATCAAGAAACTGGGCGAAGAATTCGAAATATTGTTGGCCAAGCCGGATCCGCGCCCGAAGTGACGTTTTTTGGCCATTTTGTGCCGCTGCAGGCGCGGATGCCGGAATCTTGATGGCAGCGCGAAAAAAAGGCTCAAAAAAATAGGGACTTAGCTATTCGTTTTTCGGGCACGCTGCTTGCTTAGGTAGGCTACGGGCAAATGTTTCGGGCTCGGCATTTTTTGTAACTGAAAGGAGATAGCTGAATGAAGTCACTACAGAAAGGCTTTACCCTGATCGAACTGATGATTGTGGTCGCGATCATTGGTATTTTGGCTGCGGTAGCGTTGCCGGCCTACCAGGACTACACCGTACGCGCCAAAGTATCGGAACTGATGCTTGCTGCGAGCGGCGTGCGTACTGCCATTTCGGAGAAATTCCAAACCGATCCGAGCAATACCGCGTGCGCAGGCGGTGGGGCAACCATCCCCATCGTAGGCAAGGTAGGTTTTGCCACGGTAACTGATGCGGGTCTGGTCACGGTGTTTGGACTCACGACCTCGACCAGCGTAGGTCAGAGCGTAACCATCACCATGACGCCGACTTACAGCACCTTGACTGGCACGATCACCTGGTCCTGCCAGGGTACGCCGTCGAAGTATCTGCCCGCGACCTGCCGTTAAAGGGTCTGGCTGAGCGGAACAGCCCCTCCTCGGAGGGGTTTTTTTTTTGCGGATTTGCCGCGCATTCATTGACAAAAATGGTTTGAATGTGACGTTTTTTGTCAGGCGATAGCGTCGCTTTGGCCAGCGCAAGAATGAACCAGCATGAATCGTGCATGTTTTTGAATGAAAAATGTATTTCCCAAGGGGGGCCAGACCTTGTCGAAGTCCATGCTGAGCGGATCTGGCGATCGTTCCGGTGCTTGGCAAAGTGGGGCGGAGCATTGGAATGCGAGGCCACGGTCGAAGCCCGCGGAATTCGTCGCGCGATCGAAGAAAAATGCCAGCAAGGACTCTTTGGGGCTGAGGCGGCGTCGTTTCGAGCTACATCGATAAATTGCCCGCCTGTCCGGTTTCACGCCGAATATGAATAAAAGATAAGCGCTACTATGGCATATAGTTTGCTTTAATATTTGGGTGCGACGAAAGTCTGATGCGGTAAATCTAAAGGGAGCATGCACATGAAGGCGGTCCAAAAAGGTTTTACGCTGATCGAATTGATGATCGTGGTCGCGATCATCGGTATTCTGGCGGCGGTGGCGTTGCCGGCCTATCAGGACTACACGGTTCCGGCGCGAGTCAAGGTAGTTGTCGCCTCAATCATGCAGCCAACGGCTGAATAT
>CAKKSJ010000270.1 GCA_919902965.1 Burkholderiales bacterium | reverse complement strand
CCGCCGCGTCCGGGCTCGCTGCGCTCGCAAGGAC
Organism: Burkholderiales bacterium; assembly: GCA_919902965.1. GTDB lineage: Bacteria > Pseudomonadota > Gammaproteobacteria > Burkholderiales > SG8-39 > 2-12-FULL-64-23. The sequence goes on along the minus strand of CAKKSJ010000270.1, from coordinate 1,691 downwards.
GGTCTGGCCCAGGAAGAGCAGACCCGCCAATATTGCGTTGTTGCGAAAAAACAACATGATGGAAGCCCGCCGGGAATCGTTCTTGTACCACAGTGCCATAGCCAAAAATCCTGATCTCCCCGCCTATGTACCCCCGCGTATTCAGGGTACCACAGTCGCCGGAGCCTAGATTGATATGCTGGTTTCGGCCTTCGCCGCTCGCCTGGCCGCAAAGACAGCTTGGGCGGCCGGGGTATTGCTTGATACAATTATTCATGCTATTGAAGTAACTATCAAAGCTTTTTGCAGAATTTTCTCTGTTCCGCGGCCCAGGTCGCCTGCCCGCGAATAGCTGAACAGGATCTGATTGAGGGGAGCAATAATGTCGACAACAAAATCTCTGTTTGCACGCCGCGCAGCATCGAAGTTCGGCTTGTTGCTGGCCGTGTTTGCCGCGAACGCCCTGGCGGAGAGCCCGCCGGGTTCGATCCCGGTGGGGCCGATGTTCGCCTACCCTGAACTCGAAGTCGCCGTGAAGCAGGACAGTAATATCGCGCTCGTGCCGGAGGCGCAGCGCAAGTCGGACACCATCTGGTTATTGCGCCCGTCCGTGCGCCTTGAGGCCAAAAAAGGCGCCAACATCTACGAACTGAGCTATCGCGGCGAATACGGCCGCTTCGACAGCCAGAGTACCGATGACTACGAGGACCACGTTTTCGGCGCGCGCGCGAATCTGACCCTCGATGCACGCAACAAGCTCATGCTCGGACTCCAGTACATGGATAAAGTGGATCCGCGCGGCACCTTGAACCTCGCTGCCACGCCCACGCCCAACCAGTACCGGCAGTCCGGCGCGACAGGCCTGTACACCTACGGCGCCGAGGATGCACAGGGCAAGCTCGAACTGGAGGGCGCCTACTACGACAAGCGCTATGTCAACAATCGCGCTTTGGGCACCTCCGCGCTCGACCACGACAATATCGGTTATGGCGGCACCTTCCTGTGGCGGGTGATGCCCAAGACCTACGCCACCTTCAATCTCAAGCAATCGGTGTATGACTATAAAGAGTCCACGAATACTCTGGACAGCACGAATACCCACACGCTCATCGGCCTGCGTTGGGAGGCAACTGCGGCGACTTCTGGCAAGTTCTCGCTGGGTAATATGACCAAGAAATTCGACTCGGCCGGGCAAGCGGCCGGGCGCCGGGACCTCTCCGGGTTTGCCTGGGAAGGCGCGATTAGCTGGAAGCCGCTTAAATACTCCAGCGTCGATTTCAACACACAGCGCGCGGTAAACGACTCCACCGGCCTGGGGAATTTCACCGTCAACCAGACCTATCAAGCCCTGTGGACGCACGCCTGGAACAGCCGGCTCAGTTCGAAACTGAGCGGAAGTTATTCCAGCGACAAGTTCAACAATGCGCCGATCGCAAGCGCCGGTGGCGCCGATCGCGAAGACACCACCACGTCGACAGGGCTGCGGCTCGATTACAGCGTAAAACGCTGGCTCAAATTCGGCGCAGAATACCAGTATTCCGTGCGCGATTCGAACGACAGCGCCTCCGAATACAAGCGCAATCAGTTGATGTTCCTCCTTTCGGCCACGCTCTAGATTTCCAAACGCTGCGGGGGAAAGCTTCCCCTCGCCCTCCCCTGAATCAGGCGCCTGACAGCAGTACTGTCAGGCGCTTTTTGCATAAGCGCGGAAA
>CAKKSJ010000269.1 GCA_919902965.1 Burkholderiales bacterium | reverse complement strand
TGAGGATTCTCGCTCTTGGCAACCGGCAAATCGAGGAAGGTCGGGTCATCCATGCGGTCGATGTCATCAAACGCCTGCGCGAAAAGAAGGCATTGAGCTGACGATGCGCTTCGATGTGCTGCTGACCGAGCATGCCGAACGCGACCTCGAGGAACTCTACGACTATATCGCCGAGCGCGATACCCCTGGAAATGCGGCGCGTTTTCTCGATCGCATTGAGAAAGTGCTGCAAAGCCTATCCACTTTTCCAGAGCGCGGGTCTCACCCAAAGGAACTTCTGGCGCTGGGTATTCGTGAGTATCGACAAGCCTTTTTCAAGCCTTATCGGCTTATTTACAGAATCGCGGAGCGACGCGTCTACGTGTATCTGATCGTCGACGGCCGGCGCGACATGCAGGGGCTGCTAGCTCGGCGCCTGCTCGGAGCGTGACGCACGAGGTTGCGGTTTCGGTCAAGTCCGATTCCCGTGCTTCATAGGCGCAGGTTCTTGCTGGACTTGGCTGGCCTACTCCGCCGTTGGAAGCTTCGGGTTAGCTGCAGTAAACTTCACACCACAATTTCTTCGTCCGAAGCAGTACGCAGCAACGCCAATCAAGGCCGCCTGCCGGCACGGCAGCACCTTGTAGGAGGCCCGCCCCCGGGCCGACCGGTCTTCGAGTCGGGGCCGATCGCGGCGCAGCCGCCGCACCACCATGATTCTTCGGCCTGGTTTTTGCCTTTGCCTAGGCGGGCTCTGGCTCTCCAGTAAGCGCTCGTGCCAAAATTGACAAATTATCGACGAGAATCGCCAGGTTCACGCGCCCACCCGGCGCGGCGCTGTGCTCCGGACCTGCTGTTATTCCTGCTGACCTGCCCAGGTTTTCAGGACCAGCCGTAAGTTGAGAGAATGGCTCCCGCAACCAAACAGGGAGCCCAGGAAGAAAAGCCGATTCATCGAGGAACAGATGGTTGCAATCCTGCGCGAAGCAGATCGCAGTTCGGTTACGGAAGTCGCCGAGAAGCATAAAGTCAGCGAGCAGGCCATTTACACTTGGCGCAAACGTTTCGGAGAGCCGCAGCCAGCCGATATCAAGCGGCTGCATGCATTGGAATCCGAGAACGCGAAGCTGAATAAACTCGTCGCTGAGCGCGGCGATCGGCAGCCAGGTTTCAATCAAACGGCGGGTCATGTGAGGCGGTGCTCCCGAGCCATTGCGTTGCACTCGGCAACGAGCTTTTGGTGAATGCCATGGTCGCGCCGATATGGATCGGCGGCCAATGCGGCTTCGTCCGCGTTCATGTCGGCGAGAAACGCGAAGCGTGTGGCACAACGATTCAGCGTCTGCTGTGGATCAGGTACACCACTGCGCACGAGTTGGCGCAGGTCGTCCCAGTCCCAGGCTTTGGCTTCCGCCAACTTCGCGTTCCATCGCTCGGGCGAAAAAATATCGCGCGCCTGCCATAGTTTGATGATTACCAGCTTGCGGATCAGCGGTTCATAAAGCGGGCGGTCCGCGAAACGGTCGAGATCCCAAATGTCGCGCGGCTTATTGCGCTGATAAGTGGCACGAATTTTCTCGGCGAGGATTTCTTCGATGCGCAGGCAGTACAGATCGGCAGGCTTGAAGGGCAGCAGCTTGAAGTAGGAGATTTCCAGCTGGCGGCGAGAGTCCGGCGGCAGGGTTGGCGTTTCGCGATTGCTGACCTGGAGCTTCAATACCCCGTTGCCGAGCTCATGCCGATAGTTCGGCAGCACTCCCCAGGAAACGCCATCGTCGGCTTCGTACCAGCCCTTGTCACCCATGTCGATTTCGAACTGGACGCCGTGAAAGGGCTGTGCCGTAATTTCAGCGAGTTGCAACACGCTGTCATCGGCAGATTTTGCCTGGCGCATCGCCGTGAAATCCACGTCGGTGGAAAAACGGCCGTTAGGACCTAGCCAGGTTTTGCGTATGCAGGTGCCGCCCTTGAACGCCATCTCGGCGAGAAAGCCCCGCTCCGACAGCAGTTGCAGGAAGTAGGTCAGTACGATTTCCTTCTCGACGATCTCCAGGCTTCTAATCCCGGATTCGTGAGCAAAGCGCTGCAGTTGCGGCTGGGTCAGCATGTTCAGTTCTCGAACAGCGTGTGCGGATCGATATTGACGACCACACCCCACTCGCGATCATAGTGTTGGTAGGGTTCACTGTGGCGGCGCGGCACGAGGTAGGTGCGACTGGACGGCTTCATCCGATTATGCAGACGTACGCGTATTGCGTCCGGCATGGACAGATGGCCGGCATCGCACAGGTAGCCGGATTTTTGTATGAGAGCCGTGTTGCCCCGGCGCTCGAAGTAGTCGACAGCCTTTTCCCAATCCCAGCGGCGTACGGCCTTCGCGAGAATTGCGCTTGCCTCGGGCAAGCCACCCGCGCGCTCTGGATATTCGATGCAGTCCAGCGCGGTTTTTTCCAGATCACTCATAGGTACGGGATAGCCGAATACCGGTACGCGCTCGAATCCGAACAAGGATTTCGTCGGAAGTCGCGCAAAGCGGATGTCGCTGTCGTTAATGCGCCGCGCGCGGGCGTGGGTGCGCGTGACGATCCAGACCACATTGCGCACTTGAGTTGTAAGGCCCCAATGCGCGGCAGCAGTGGAGAATGCGATATAGCCATCCGGCGTCAACTGTGCTGCAAGCGCGAGCGTGTTCGACTCACTGGTCGGTGTTGCTCCCCACTCGGCCGGAATGAGCAGGTATTTGCCGTGGCTGGCGCGAGCAAGCCAGCCTTTGCGCACCAAATTGGAAAGCACCTCGTTGACGGTGCTTTCGCCGAGCGCAAACCGTTCCATGGCCTCCTGCCGCGTCAGTTCGCGGCGGCCTTGTTCGGTCAGACCCAGCACGACACGGCTCTCGATGGGGCCCAGGCTTCGATAGTTGCTATGCGGGTCCATAGTTGGCTTAAACCCTAGGATTGCTTGTTTGGTTAATCGAATTCTAGGCTATTCTGCCCCAAAAATCTAGTGTATAGAAGCGCTAAACATCATGTTCAACCCTAGATTCCCTTAGCATATTAATCAATCTAACATGTCTATATTGATATATTTCAACTACTTGCAAAAAAACAAGCCCCTACGGCCGGGCGGCCGGCTCTATCAGCAGAAAGCGAAGTGCCATCAGAACCCGCCTTGTGTACTTGCGGTGCATGGTCATCACTAGCCAATAAGCCGCCTCTTCGGAAGAAAGGGCGTTTTGCGGGCGATTTTCTCGGCCACCGGTCAGTTTTCGGAGAAAGCGCGCCGGGAACTCTGATGCCATCGGGCTATTTAGGCGGATTACGGCATCAAGATGGCATAGCGCAACTCTGACCGCGGCGATTTTTGGGGGTGCAGCAATTTCCACCGGGGGTGCAAGCAGGTGTTCCACGTCGCAGCGTTGAAATGAGCGGCTATCCAAATGCCCAGGCGCAGTACTGGCCATTCTGAACCGCATTGTCTATAATGCTGCACATAGTGCGATAAATAGGGCGATGCATATGAACACCATCTCCGCCAATGATCTGAAAACCAAGGGCGTCAGCGCAATCGAACAGGCGCTCGCAGATCAAGCAGAAGCCTCCGTGACGGTTCGAGGTCACATGAAGTACGTCGTGATGAGCCACGAACAATATGTGCATTTGCGCGAGTGTGAATTGGAGGCTGCGCTGGCTGAATCGAAGGCGGATTTGGACGCAGGTCGCTTTGTCAAGGAATCGGTCGAGCAGCACATAAAACGCCTGGCCAAACTGGCGGCATAGATGGCGTGGCAGCTCGTTTTCACCGAGCAATACAATCGGCGTGCTGCACGCTTCCTGCGACTCCACCAGGACGCGATCGGTCAGTACGCCAAGACGCTCAAACTGCTCCAGGCCAATCCGCATCACCCATCATTGCGGCTACGCGCCTTGAAGGGGAAGTTGGCGGGACTGCATAGTGTGTCAATCAATCTGAGCTGCCGGATCACCCTCGAGATGCTGATCACGGAATCGGAGATCGTGCCGATCAATGTCGGTGATCACGACGAAGTTTACTGAACCGCGTCGTGCGTTCCGGCGTCGTCCGGCGCGATCCCAAGCTGTCGCAACTTCTATGCGGGTCGACCAGGCAGTGAATTGCCAGAGGTCCGGCCCGGCGAACCCCTCCGTCCTTGGCGGCGAGTGCTCTGACGAGCTTGCGAAGCGCTTGTACACTGTGCCACCCTCTCTTTGATTTCAAAGTCGCAGCCAGGGTATGCGATAAACAGGGAGTTTTGCCAAAATGGCTTTTGACAGTCGTCTTGTAGGGTCGTGGGGAACCGGTGCTGTAGTGGATAGGAAGATTGCTGAAGACCAGGCGAGTGGAGATGGCTTCTGGTACCGAGTTGGTGGTAAATCTCCGTATCTCCTCCTCGATTCAAACACTTTGCAGCACTGGAAGTTTCAAGACGGGACTGCGTTTATTTACAACCGGGTCGGATCGAGTTCTGCCAACTCGATTATTGGTTACTGGAGGCACACAGCCGTTCCTGCACAGAACGGCGACGAAGGGGAGGTTCTGAGCATTGCGGCGGATGGCACCTACCGCAGCCACTTTGATTCGGAAACAAAAGACTATTTTGGAACATATGTGCTGTCACAGGACGCAAGCGGCTTGTTCATTTCTTATACCGAATATCTTCTGCGCCTTCAAACCAGCGGCAGCGCATTTAGCGCGACGACGATAGACGGCGATCTACAGGCAGGTACATTTGCTTTCAGCGCGGATTCAAATACGGTCACATTCACTTACACGAGTCCTCCGGGAAGTCTTTTGACGCTCAGGCGGTTCTGACAGTGCGCCGCCCCCTTGTAGCGCTAACAGGCGTGAGTTCGTAAAATCCGATCAAACTCCCGGCGGCAGCGTTCAATGGGGGCAGGTCGTGCGGGCCAAAGACGCCTGGCAGGCCGGGAAAGACTGTTCATCAATCCGGGGTTTCTGCAGCTGCTCAAGCGCCAGGCGCTTTGGAATATTGCCCGCCGGCGCGTCAGGAAAGAACAAAGCTTCCGGCCTTATCATTGTCCCGAACCATACCAAGGAGAAATCGATGTCCCAGACCGATCTGAGCAAGGGCCGCGCGATGCGCCGCAAGCTGCTGGGTGACGCCTACGTCGACAAGATGGCGGCGACGGCCTACAAAGACCCGCTGATGCAGAAGTTCATCGACCTGGCGAGCGAGACGGTCTTCGGCACGCTGTGGACCCGGCCGGGGCTCGATCTGAAAGCGCGCACGCTGATCACCGTGGTCTCCGACGCGTCCACCGGCCGCGCAGCGGAGCTGGCGATCCATTTGCGCATGGCGCGGCGCCAGGGCTGGACCGAGGACGAACTGACGGAGGCGATGCTCCACCTGATGGGCTATGTGGGCGCGCCGCTGGTGCGCGACGCCATGCTGGTGGCGGTGAAGGTGTTCGCGGATTTGCGCACGGAGGGCGCGACGGCCTGAGCCCGTCCTTTGCGTTCCTGCCGGAAATTCGGCGCTCTGGTAAGGTGGCGATTCCTCGGTAACCAGGACGGTTGGGGCGCCGACGCTCCAACCAGGCCGGCGCATGCGCCTTAAACCCCTACGCCGCACCGCATTGCTGATTTTCGCCGCCGCCGGCCTCCTCGCCCTGGCGATGTGGATCGCTATCGCGTTCGCGCTGCGCAGCTCGGAACGCGAGGCCCTGGCGAGTGCGGATACCCAGGGTCGCAATCTTGCGCACAGCATGGCCGAACACCTGGCGTCTTCGGTGCGCGCCATCGACCTTGTGCTGATGCATCTGCGCGGCGACTGGGTCGCCAGCAGCCTGCCTTTTGCCGATCACGTCGCGCAGCAGCAGGCAAACCTGCGCCACGAAAATGTCGCCCAGCTTATCGTGACCGACGCCGGCGGACGCATCGCGTTTAGCAGCCTGCCCGGCTTTCAGGGTAGCGACGTCTCGGGCAGGCCGTACTTCATCGGCCACAAAGAACTCGGACAGCGTGAGTTGCAGATCGGCGCGCCCTCGCTCGAAGCGTCGCTGAAACACTTGAGCATCGCGTTCACGCGGCCCATCTATGATCGCCAGGAGCGCTTTACGGGCGTATTGGCGCTGTTCATTCCGCCTCCCGTCCTGGAGCGGGTCTACAAGGACATCGACCTCGGCGAAGGCGCCAGCGTTACTCTGGTGCGCGCGGACGGGCAGATCCTGGCACGTTCGCACGATCTTGCGAAACTATCCGGTATTTCCCTGATAAATATTCCCGGGCTGGGCGCCGATGCGGCGCCTGAAGGCGGCTATAGGCGTACGGCCAGGACCGATGGTGTCGAGCGCATGTATCGCTACCAGAAGATTCCCGGCTACCCCTTGACCATTTTCGTCGGGCAGGCGCTGGATACGGTGTTGGCACCGTACCGCGCGCAGCGCGCCAGCTATCTGAGTGCAGGCGTTTTGGCGACCGCCCTGCTCCTGCTGGTGGCGCTGTTGCTTGCGCTCAGGATTCAGGAAAAGGAGGCGGCGCGCGGAAACCGTGAACAGCTCGAAGCGGATTTGCGCAAGCAGATCGCGCATCTGCAACTCGTCTACGACGCGTCCAGCGCCGCCATTTTCGATGTCGATTCCGAAGGGACAATCACCCATGCCAACCGGCGCATGGCGGAGATGTTCGGATATTCGCGGGAAAGCCTGGTCGGAAGCGCGTACACGGACTATTTGCATGCGGATGAGCTCGAAGCAGGAAAGGCGGCGATGTTTGCGCTGATCGAAGGCCGCACGGACGCGCTCGACCGCGAGCGCCACTACCGGCGCAAGGACGGAAGCGAATTCTGGGGGCGTATCACCGGGCGGCGCATACTTGACGCCGGCGGCAAAGTCGTCGGTCTGGTCGGCGTGATCGTGGACATCACCGACGCGAAGCTGGCAGCGGAGGCACTGCGGCGCAACGAGGCGCATCTGCGCGAATTGTTCGACGCTTTCCCGCTTGCGGTCGCGCACATCGACAAGGCGGAGCGCATAACTTTTGCCAATCGTTTCTACCGCGAGAACTACGGCGAAGACTACCAGGGCCGGCCGGTGCGCGAATTCGTCGGGGAGAAAGTCTACGCCGTTCTGGAACCCATCATACGGCGGGCGCTGGCCGGCGAGGTGGTCCAGTACGAGCACTCTTTCACCGGCGAGGACGGGCAGACCGCGACGCGCGCGTTGCGCTATATTCCGGAGCGCGACGCCGCCGGCGAGGTGATTGGATTTTTTGCATTGCGCGAGGACATTACCGCGCGCAGGCGCGCCGAGGAGGCGTTGCGCAAACTCAACGAGGATCTGGAGCGGCGGGTGCAGGAGCGCACCACCGCGCTGAGTGCCGCCAACACCGCCTTGCAGGCAGAGGTCGGGGAACGCCGGCAGGCGGAGCAAGCGGCGCTGGAACTTGCCCAGCGGCTGCAGAACATGACGCGCCGCCTGGGGGAGGCGCAGGAGGTCGAGCGGCGGCGGCTGGCAGCGGAACTCCACGACGGGGTGGGCTCCAATCTGGCGGCCATCGGCCTCAATCTCGCGCTGCTGCAAAAGCAGCTGCCGCAGGGCGATATCGCTAGCATGCAGCGGCAGCTGGCCGATCTCATCGTATTGATCGACCAGGCCAAGGCGAATGCCAAGGAGATCAGCGTCGACCTGCGCCCGCTGCTGCTGGAGAACCGCAATCTGTTTCCCGCGCTGGAAGAATACGCGCGCATGTTCGAAGACGGTACCGGCATTCCGGTGCAGGTGACCGGCGACAATAGCGGCGCGCGCCTGCCGGCCGAGACAAAAATCGCCTTGTTTCGCATCGCGCAGGAAGCCCTGACCAATTGCGCCAAACACGCGCGGGCCAGCGCCGTCGAGATCGAATTCAACTGCCGCGCCGATCACCTGCAGCTGAGTGTCGCCGACGACGGGGTCGGCATCGACGTTGCGGGCATGGCTGCGAACAACCCGGGGCTGGGGCTATTGTCGATGCAGGAACGGGCCGAAGCCATCGGCGGCCGCTGGAAGATTGAATCGACACCCGGACGCGGAACGCGGGTGAGCGTGCGTGTAGGCGCAGCCCTGGGCTCGCATTAGCGCTGGCCTTCCCCCTCGTTCTGCAGTTCAAGCTGATCACGCCAGTTGCCGACGGACAGGCCGCGCCGGCTGGCTTCTATCACGGCTTGCGCGCGGTTGCTGACATTGAGCGCGCGAAACACCGCGACCGCGTGGTTCTTGACCGTACCTTCGGCCAGCCCGAGTTCGCGGCAAATCTGCTTGTTCGACATGCCGCGCAGCATGCAGCCCAGCACCTGCGTCTGTCTCTGGGAAAGGCCCAGATCGACCGAGCCCTGCGCCGCAGCCGGGGCGGACTCGTTGCCCTCTGCCGGCGGCGCGGCGGCGCTGCGCGCAATGGCAACCGGCAGGGCGATGTGTCCCTTCAGCGCGTGTTCGAGGAATTTCGCTAGCAAGTCCGTGGGCGAGGACTTGCAGATATATCCGGTAGCGCCGCGATCCAGGGCGTCGATCACCGCGCTGCGCGTTTCGTCCGAGGACAAGACCACCACCGGCAGCGATGGCATTCTGAGCTTGAGTTCCGATAGCAGGTCGAAACCGCTCATGCCGGGCATGTGCAGATCCAGCAATATCAGATCGATGTCGGGGTGCAGATCGAGCAGTGCCAGCGCCTCGGCCCCATTGCCGGCTTCGACGATGCCGATATCGCTGAGCAACTCTCTTGCAATATGGGTCACCGCCTTGCGGATAGGCGGATGGTCATCGCAGATGAGCAGCTTGGTGCAGACCACCTGGGAATCTAGGTCAGAGTCGCCACCGCGAATGCCACCAGCGCGCATGCGCCGGCCGTGAAGAAAACCAGATCACGCAGGTTTTTCCTGTCGGTGGCGGTCACCCCGCCTTTTTTCTTGCGCATCAGGCTCCATTCGTAAAGCATGAACAGCAGCCCGAGGCCGGCGGTGATCAGTACCGATTTCATAAGCAGACTCATACATTCCCCCCTAGTCGTGACTTCAGCTCAGATTTTCATAGGCAAGATTACCATTTGCAGGCCCTGCAGGTGCAGTCGGCGTTGTATCGCCAGGGCGGCCTCGTTGTGCAGCAGCCGTATCAGCCAGTTTTCGCTCTGGAAAACCAGCTTGCTGGCGAAGAACATGCAGTTCGGGAACTCTTCATGCATCTGTTGCGCGAGTTTGACGGCTTCGTCCACCGGGTCGGTGCCGAAGGCCAGACGGGATTTCGCCGCCCAGCCCTTGCTATTGCAGAAATTGACGAAATAGGTGAGCGCGACGTCGGCTTCCATTTGCATCATTTTCACATCTTCGTTGCCGCCGTAGCTATGCGCATCGACGGTGCGCGCGCTGACGAAAATGAAATTGCGGAAATGCTCCGGAAACATGCGCTGCACCCAGAGCAGGGCGTGCAGCCCGCCGCCGCGGCTCGACCCCACCATGAACACCGCAGTCGGCAGGGACGGGTCGGGTTTGGGCGCGTTGGTCACGCTGCCGAAAGGCTGATTGGCGAATATTTCGTCGACCTTGCGAATCTGCTCCCTGGTCCAGTTATAGTGATTGCGGATACTGAGGCAGATGCCGGTGATGGCGGCGATGATCAGCGCCGTGAGCCATCCGCCTTCGGCGAATTTCTCCACCAGCAGCAACGCCAGGATGACCGAGCACACGATAAAGCCCGCCGCGGACAAGGCGAGGCGCCTGATCCAGTGGCCGTGCTCGGCGCGGTGCCGCCACCAGTAGACGCACAGCCCGTACAGGGAAATGGCAAAAGTCAGAAACACGCTGACGCTGTACAGGATCACCAGCAGGGACACGCTGCCGCCGGTCCAGATCAGGATGCCGAGTGCGGCCACGCCCATGACGAGGATGCCGTTTTCGGTGACCAGCCGCGTCGAAAGGTAGCGGAATTTGTGCGGCACCCAGGAATCGCCGGCCATGTTGGACAGTACCGCCGGTCCGCCGAGAAAGCCCGTGTTCGCGGCGACGAACAACAGCCCGCCCTCGAGGGCCAGCACCGTCCACAGCGCCGCCTTGGTGAGCCAGGGATCCCAGCCCAGGTGCGCGATGATGTCGCCGAACACGACGGCGTTCAGTGTCTGGCCTTCCACCGGCCGCGCATCCCACAGCAGGTACAGCAGGATGATGCCGCCGGCGGTGAAGGCGAGCGACAGCGCCATGTAGAGCATGGTGATCTTGCCGGTCCTCACGCGCGGTTCGGCCAGCACGTTCACGTTGTTTGAAACCGCTTCCAGACCGGTATAGGTTCCGCCGCCCTGCGAGTAGGCAAGCAGCATGAACGCGGCTACATGCGCCCAGCCCAGCTGCCCTGCGAGCGACCGGGTTTCGCCCAGCGTCGCCGGGATCAGCTGCGGCAAATTGTCCGCATGCGCGCCGATGCCGTAGATGATCAGGAACGCGTGCGTGATGATGAAGCCGAGAAATATCGGCAGCAGCACGGTGATCACCTCTTTCATGCCGCGCAGATTGAGCACGATCAGGAGGACGATCAGGCCGATTTCCGCGGCGAGCTTGTGCTCCTGCAAGCCGACAGGCAGCAGGCTGAACAGCGCGTCCACGCCGCTGGCGACGGAAATGGCGATGGTCAGCATGTAGTCGAGCACCAGCGCGGCGCCCGAAACCAGGCCGGCATAGGGTCCGATGAGCTTGGTCGCGACGCGATAGCCGCCGCCCCCGGTCGGAAACAGCTCGATCACCTGGTTGTAGGCGAGCGCGATGATGAATACCGTGATCGCCGTGGCCAGCGCCAGGTACAGGCCGAGGTCGGTGTGTTCGCCGAGCGCGCGGAACGCCTGTTCCGGTCCATAGTTGGAGGACGAAATGCCGTCGGCGCCCAGGCCGACCCAGGCGAAAAACGCCATCAGCGCGATGCTGCGGCGCGTTTCCTGGTTCAGCGGGTCCAGTGGCTTGCCTATGAGCCAGCTGCGCAATTGGGATTGGAAGGACATGGATTGCGAATCAGGACGGCGGGTCGGGCGCGAGCTGTTTTTGCAGGCGGCGCGCGAAAACGGACATTTCCTTCGCCGCCTGTTTATCGCCTTTTTTCTCGGCCACTGCGATGCCCTGCAGGTAGGCATCCAGCGCCGCCTGCGGCTGCCCGATTTCGGTGTACGCCCTGCCGAGCAGCTTCCACGCTGCTGAATAGCCGGGGTCGCGCGCCACCGCCTCGGCGAGTTGCAGCTGCGCGCTGTGCGCATCGCCGCTCTTGAGATACTCGTTGCCCAGTGAAAACCGCAGCAATGCGCCGTCGCGCGGCGTGCCTATGAGCTTATTCAGGTTGGCGATGACGGCTGCGCTCATTGTAAGATTCGGTCATCGCGGAAAGTATCCGCGACCGGGCGGCAATTATAGGCTCGTTTTGATTGCTCAACTTTTTAGGGATGTTCCGCAACCATGCCCAAAGCCGTGATATCCACTCCCCATGCCCCTGGCGCAATCGGCACCTATTCGCAGGCGCTGCGTTGCGGCAACACGATTTATCTGTCCGGCCAGATCGGCCTCGATCCTGCGAGCATGCAACTGGTCGCGGGCATCGACGCGCAGATCAAGCGCGTGTTCGACAACCTGCAGGCGGTGGCCGTAGCCGCCGGCGCTACGCTGGATGACGCCGCCAGGGTGAGCATCTATCTTACCGATCTCGCGCATTTCGCCAAGGTCAACGAAGCCATGGCCGTCTACTTCAAGCAGCCCTATCCGGCGCGCGCGGCAATCGGCGTGGCCTCGCTGCCGCGCGGCGCACTCGTAGAAGCCGACGCGATCCTGGTGATCGGCTGAGCGGCGCGAGGTGAAGACAGAGCCTGATAGCGCATTTCAGAATGACAACTAGATTCTTAAATGGCCACTAAGCCAGCGCCGTCGC
>CAKKSJ010000268.1 GCA_919902965.1 Burkholderiales bacterium | reverse complement strand
TGATCTCGCGCCCCGAAGGCATCATCCTGGTGACCGGCCCGACCGGCAGCGGCAAGACCACCACCCTGTACTCGATCCTCAATCACATCAATTCCGACACGGTCAATATCATGACCATGGAAGATCCGGTCGAGTACCCGATGACCATGATCCGCCAGACTTCGGTCAACGAGGCAGCGAAAATGGACTTCGCCAACGGTATCCGTTCGCTCATGCGCCAGGACCCGGATGTGATCCTGGTGGGCGAGATCCGCGACGAGGAAACCGCCGAAATGGCGTTTCGCGCCGCCATGACTGGCCACCAGGTCTATTCGACGCTGCACACCAATTCCGCTGTCGGCGCGTTCCCGCGCCTGATCGATACCGGCGTCACCGCCGAGGTCATGGCGGGCAATATGATAGGCATCATCGCCCAGCGCCTGATCCGGCGCCTGTGCAAACATTGCCGCCAGCCCTACACGGCGACTTCGGCCGAATGCCGCATGCTCGGCGTCAAGGCCGACCGGCCGCCCACCATTTATCGCGCCGTGGGCTGCGACCATTGCGATTACCAGGGCTACCGCGGGCGCCTGGCCATCATGGAAATACTCAAGCTGGACGTCGACATCGACGAGCTGATCGCACGCCGCGCCACGGCGCGCGAACTGCAGCTCGCCGCAATAGCCAAGGGATTCCGCACCCTCGCAGACGACGGAGCGCGCCGCGTCCTGGAGGGCACGACCACACTGGACGAACTCATGCGGGTGGTGGATCTCACCGACCGCATGTAGGGCGCCTGCGGACGTCTCCAGCCACGCATGGCGCTGTACTCCTACAAGGCAATAGACGGCCGCGGCAAATCGCTCATGGGCCAGATCGAGGCCATCAACCTGATCGACCTCGAACTGCGTCTGCAGCGCATGGGGCTGGACCTCATTGTCGGTGGGCCGGCAAAGCGGCGCGCAAGCATGTTCAAGGGCGCGATCGGCAGGCCCGAACTGATCAATTTCTGTTTCCACCTGGAGCAGTTGACGGCGGCCGGGGTGCCCATACTGGAATCGCTGATGGACCTGCGCGACAGCGTCGAAAACCCGCGTTTTCGCGAAGTCATCGCCGGACTGCTCGAGAGCATACAGGGCGGACAGAATCTGTCCTCCTCCATGGCCGACTATACCGACGTGTTCCCGGCAGTATTCGCCAGCCTGATCCGCGCCGGCGAGGAAACCGGGCGCATGTCCCAAGTGCTGAAGAGCCTCGCTGAAAACCTCAAGTGGGAGGACGAACTGATCGCGCAGACGAAGAAGCTGATGATGTACCCGGCTTTCGTCGGCAGCATCGTGCTCGGGGTGACTTTGTTCCTGATGATCTACCTGGTGCCGCAGATGCTCGGCTTTATCAAAAGCACCGGCCAGGCGATCCCGCTGCAAACGCGCATCCTGATCGCGGTCTCCAACTTCTTCATCGACTACTGGTGGGCGGTCCTCGCCGCGCCGGTGGTCGCCTTCGCGGCTATCAAGCTGGCCATCAAGCGCAGCCCCGGGTTCCGCTACCGTTTCGACGATTTCAAGCTGCGCCTGCCGCTGCTCGGACCGATCCAGCGCAAAATCATCCTGTCGCGGTTTGCCAGCATATTCGCCATGATGTATTCCGCCGGCATCACCATACTTGACTGCATCAAAACCTCCGAGGAAATCGCCGGCAATCTGGTGATCAAGGAGGGTCTGGAGCGCGCCGGACAACAAATCGCCGAAGGCAAGAATGTTTCCACCGCGTTCCAGGACGTGGGCCTGTTCCCGCCCCTGGTGATACGCATGCTGCGGGTGGGTGAATCCTCCGGCAAACTCGACAACGCCCTGCTCAATGTATCCTACTTCTACAACCGGGACGTAAAGGATGCAATCGGCAAAGTGGAGGTGATGATCGAACCCGCCATGACCGTCATCCTCGGCGCGCTGCTCGGCTGGGTAATGCTGTCGGTACTGGGTCCGATTTACGACTCCATCAGCAAGATCAAGTTCTGACGCCATGCTGCGGAAAAAGCGCCTGCTGTATCTCACCTCCAACCGGCTGACGGCCCACAGCCTGTCGCGCAGCGGCCTGCTTGTCGACGCCGCGTTCGAGCGCAACGATCAGGGCGTCGCCGACTTCGCCGCCTATCTCGACCGTACGCACAACCTTTATTACCTGGTGGTGGACGTGGTGGAGGAAGACTACCACCAGGACAGCATCCCCTCCCTAGGCCGCAAAGACCGGCGGCAAGTCCTGGCGCGCAAGCTCGGACAACGCTATCGCGACACCAGCCTCACGCTGAGCATGTCGCTGGGATACGAAAAGACCGAGCGGCGCAACGAAAAAGTCCTGTACGCCGCGTTTTCCAACACGCAACAATTCCAGCCCTGGCTCAGCGCGCTGGAGCAGAAGGAATGCCGGCTCGCCGGAATCTATTCCACCGCATTGCTCGCCCCGGCCGTGATCCGCGGCGCAGGGCTCAAATTGCCGCGCTGTCTGCTGGTCAGCGTGCAGGCGACGGGCTTGCGGCAAAGCTATGTGGAAGACGGCAAGGTTCGATTTTCCCGCGTAGGCCGGCTGAATCTGGAGAACACGGCAGGCGTGGCCGCAACCTGCGCGAGCGAATCGGCACGCCTGCAGCAATACCTGGTGACCATGCGCCAGCTGCCGACGGCGGCGACACCGATAGACGTGATGGTGCTGGCCGCGGGGAAGTATCATGCCGCGATCACGCAAGCCTGTCGCGATAGCGAGGTGCTGCACTACCACGTGATCGACGCAGACAAGCAGTGCGGCGCGACCGGCCTGAAGGATTTTCCGCCGGAAACGCCTTGCGACGCGTTGTTTCTGCACGCCGCCGGCGTCGCTGCGCCAGCGGAGCAGTTCGCGCAGGAAAGACACCGTCATTATTACCGCCTGTGGCAGATCAGCCGCGCTTTGTATGCCACCGGCCTCGCGGTGGCCGCGGCGGGCCTGCTGTTCGCAGGCGCGCTGCTGCTGGAAATTTACAGCCTGCGCGGCGACATCCAGACCAACCAGACCCAGCACCAGGCGATCAGCGCCGAGTACGCGCGCCTCACCGCCACCTTTCCACCGGCACCGACCTCAACTGAAAACCTGAAGAACACCATCAAACAGTTTCGCATGCTGCAGGCGCAGACGGCGTCGCCCGCCGACCTGTTCGTTGAGGTCAGCAAGGCGCTGAACGCTTTTCCGCAGGTGGAGATCGAACGCATACAATGGCGCGTCGGCAAGCCGCCCGCGGAGACCGCCCCCAAAGGAGCGGCGCCCAAGACCGCCGCGCCCGCAAGTGCTGCGCCTCCCGACACAGTCGAACTGGGTTATGCACTGGCGACCGTCTCGGCACGGGTAGTGGGCGCGCGCCGGGTCGATCTGCGCGCGATCACCGAGATGGCCAGTCAATTCATCGGGGTGCTGAGAAAGAATCCTCAGCTCGATGTCAGCGGCGTGAACCTGCCCTTTGCGCTAACCTCCACGGACACGCTCGCCGGCGACATCGGATCGGAGCGCGCGATCGCGGAAGATGCCGCTTTCAGCTTTACCGTCGGCAGGAAACTGGGCCGATGAACCTGGGCCGCCGCGACCTGAAGCACCTGCGCCTGCCTATCGCGGCCTGCGTCGTACTGATCGTTGCCGGCGCGGCCTGCTATTTCGCGTCCGAACGCTACTTGCAGGAAACCAGGGCGCTGAAGACGGCCGCGTCCGCGCAGCGCGCCGAAATACAGACGCGGCTCGCCAGCGCCAGCGAGGAAGAGCGCGAAATCAAGGCCAGCCTGCAGCAGTTCCAGGCGCTGGCGGCACGCGGCATGGTCGGCGAGGAACAGCGCCTCGACTGGGTCGACACGGTCACGGCGATCAAGAACGAGCGGCGCTTGTTCGCTGTCCGCTACAGCATCCAGCCGCAGGAGGAACTCGGCTATCCCGGCTTCAGCCCCGGTGGCACGGTAAAATTCATGGTGAGCCGCGTAAAAATTGACCTGATGTTGCTGCACGAGGAAGACCTGCTCAATTTTATCGAGGATCTCAGCCGGCGCGGCAAGCCCTACCTTTCGGT
>CAKKSJ010000267.1 GCA_919902965.1 Burkholderiales bacterium | reverse complement strand
CGCAGAGGCGTAGCTGGCAATATGCCCGCCCAACTCCGGATAGGCGCGGTTGGCGTGCACCACCATCGCCAGCGCGTTCCAGCGCACGATCGAGGACAGTCGCTGCTCGATCTCGAGATTGCCCGGAAACTGCGGCTGGTCGGCCAGGTCCACGCTATTACGGTAAGGTGTATTGAGCACCGGCGGCAGCTGCACGCGCCGCTTGCGCGCATGATCGAGCAGCCGGCGCAAGAGATAAGTCGCACGCTCGCGGCCTTCCACCTCCACCATCGCATCGAAGGCCTCCAGCCATTCGCGCGTTTCGCACGGATCGGAATCCTTGGGATTGACGCGCCAGAAGGCGGATGAACCCAGATCGGATAGGTCGGTCATGACGATTTCCTTTGACAATATTGCAGCGCAGCGCGGGCCGGTCGAGCAGGCCGTCGAGCAGGCTGCAGCAAATGCTAGCGCAGAATCCGCTGCCCGGGGTAGGCGGGTGGTCAAACTTTCCCCGAAATCCCGTTTACAGGCGCTTCCAATCGCACTAGACTTAATTTGCAAAAATCGAATAAATCCGGCAATGCACCAGCTTAGACGAAGCCGGCAACAACACCAACCAGGAGACTAGGTCATGCAGAAATCGCTGTATATCGACGCGAACAAGTGCACGGGCTGCCTGCAGTGCGAGATGGCGTGTTCCTATGAGAACTACGGCGTCTTCAATATTTCCAAGTCGCGCATCAAGGTATTCAATTTCGAGCATGCCGGGCGCATGGTGCCTTACACCTGCACCCAATGCGCCGAAGCCTGGTGCCTGCACGCCTGCCCGGTGGAGGCGATCAAGATCGATGCTGCGACCGGCGCCAAAGTGGTGAACGACGCCACCTGCGTCGGCTGCAAGGTGTGCACCATCGCCTGCCCTTTCGGCACGGTCAACTACGTCGCCGAAACCGGCAAAGTACAGAAATGCGACCTCTGCGGCGGCGATCCGGCCTGCGCCAGCGCCTGCCCGACGGGTGCCATCACCTACGTCGATGCGAACTGGACCGGCCTGGACAAAATGCAGCAATGGGCCAGCAAGACCGATACCCAAACACGTGCCAACGCCTAAAAGGAGACAGTCATGGGATGGACGAAAAAAGTTCTGCGCGTTGACCTGAGCAAAGGCACATGCAAATCCGAGGCGCTCAACATGAAGTGGGCGCAGGAATATCTGGGCCAGCGCGGTCTGGCAACCAAATACTTCGTTGAAGAAGTGGACCCGAAAGTCGATCCGCTTTCGCCCGCGAACAAAATGATCATGGCCACCGGCCCGCTCACCGGCACCATGGCCTCGACCGGCGGGCGCTATTCAGTGATCACCAAGGGCGCGCTGACCGGCGCCATCGCCTGCTCCAACTCAGGCGGCTACTTCGGCGCGGAAATGAAGTTCGCCGGCTGGGACATGGTGATTTTCGAGGGCAAGTCGCCCAAGCCCGTCTATCTCGCCATCGAGGACGACAAGGCCGAATTGCGCGATGCCGCGCACCTGTGGGGCAAGTCGGTATGGCAGACCGAGGAGATCATCAAGAAGACCCACCAGGATCCGCAAACGCGCGTCTGCAGCATCGGCCGCGCCGGGGAAAACGGCGTGATGTACGCCTGCATCGTCAATGATCTGCACCGCGCCGCCGGCCGCTCCGGCGTGGGCACGGTGATGGGCTCGAAGAACCTGAAGGCGGTCGCCATTCGCGGCACCAAAGGCGCGGGCGGCATCAGGGATGGCAAGGCGTTCATGAAAGCGACGACCGCCGCAAAGAAGATACTCGCCGAAAACGCGGTCACCAGCCAGGGGCTGCCCACCTATGGCACGCAGGTGCTGATGAATGTGATCAATGAAATGGGGGCGCTGCCCACGCGCAATCACCGCGATGTGCAGTTCGAGGACGCGCGCAAGATTTCCGGCGAAGCGATGCATGAAAAACGGCTCACCGACGGCAAGGCGCAACTGGTGACCAACGCCGCCTGCTTTGGCTGCACCATTGCCTGCGGACGTATTTCCAAGATCGACGAAACCCACTTCAGCGTGGTCAACAAGCCGGAATACTGGGGCGCTTCCGGCGGCCTGGAATACGAAGCCGCCTGGGCGATGGGCGCGGCCAACGGGGTAGGCGACCTCGAAGCGCTGCAATATACCAATATGCTGTGCAACGAGGAGGGATTCGACCCGATTACCTTCGGCGCCACCGTGGGCGCGGCCATGGAACTGTACGATCTGGGCATCCTGACCAAGGAGCAGATCGGCCTGGATGCGCCTTTTGGCTCGGCGCAGGCACTGGTGAAGCTGGCGGAGATGACAGCCAAGAACGAGGGTTTCGGCAAGGAACTGGGCCTGGGTTCTGCGCGACTGTGCGCCAAGTACGGCAAACCCGAGCTCTCCATGGGCGTGAAAAAGCAGGAATTCCCCGCTTACGATTCGCGCGGCATCCAGGGCATGGGTCTCGCATATGCAACCTCGAATCGCGGCGCCTGCCATTTGCGCGGCTATACCGTCGCCTCCGAAGTGCTGGGCATCCCGGTCAAGACCGACCCCCTGGTGACCGAGGGCAAGGCGGATCTGGTCAAGGCCTTCCAGGACGCGACCTCGGTATTCGATTCGGCCGGCGTGTGCGTGTTCACCACCTTCGCCTGGACGCTCGCCGACTTGCAGCCGCAGCTGGACGCGGCCTGCGAAGGCGGCTGGTCGATGGAAAAGCTGACAGCCATGGGCGAGCGCATCTGGAACATGGAGCGCCTGTTCAACAATGCCGCCGGCTTTACCGCCAAGGATGACGACCTGCCGCCGCGCTTGAAAAACGAACCGGCCAAGACCGGCCCGGCCAAAGGCAAGGTCAACGGCATCGACAAAATGCGGCCGGAGTATTACAAGGCGCGCGGCTGGGACGACAAGGGCGTGCCCACCAAGGAGACGCTGCAGCGGCTCGGACTCTAGGCTGTCCAACACGGCGCCAGGAGGGCCGTACTGCGGTCTTCTTGGCGTTTTCATTTGAGGAGAATTCTTCGTGGCTTTCGTGATCGTAGGCAATGGTCCGGCCGGGGTAGTGGCAGCCGAGGCACTGCGCAAGCAGGTTCCGGGAAAAGAGATCGTCCTTATCGGCGATGAAGACGAATCTCCGTACTCACGCATGGCGATTCCGTACTTCCTGATGGGCAACATTCCGGATGCGGGCACGCATTTGCGCAAGACCGACGACCATTACGGCAGCCAGGACATCCGCCTGGTCAAAGGCCGCGTATCGCGGGTGGATGCCAAAGCGCAGTCGATACGTTTCGACGACGGGCGCGACCTGGCCTATGCGCGCCTGCTGATCGCAACCGGCTGCCATCCGGTGCGCCCGCCGATAGCAGGCATGGATCTGCCCGGCGTGCACACCTGCTGGACGCTGGCCGATGCCCGCGCCATCGCCGCGCGCGCCGCCAAGGGAAGCCGTGTCGTGCAAATCGGCGCCGGGTTCATCGGTTGCATCATCATGGAAGCCCTGTCCAGTCGCGGCGTCGACCTCAGCGTCGTCGAAATGGGCGACCGCATGGTGCCGCGCATGATGACGGAGAAGGCCGGAACGATGATCCGCCACTGGGTCGAGGCCAAAGGCGTGCATGTGCATGTGAACGCCACGGTGATGAGCATCAGCCAGGCCGACGGCGCCCTCTCGGTGCTGCTCAGCAGCGGCGTTTCGCTGCCCGCCGATCTGGTTATCTGCGCCGCCGGGGTACGGCCTAACGTGGCCTTCCTCGCCGACAGCGGTGTCGAGATCGGGCAGGGCGTCCGGGTCAACGACCGCATGCAGACCAATATCGAGAATATCTTTGCCGCCGGCGACGTCACGGAGGCGGTGGGATTCCATACCGGAACCCCGGAACTGAACGCGATACAGCCTGCAGCGGCGGACCAGGCACGCGTCGCCGCCAGCAACATGGCCGGTGGCGATGCGCGTTTCCAGGGCGCCCTCGCGATCAACGTGCTCGATACGCTGGGCATGATCTCCACTTCCTTTGGGCTATGGTGGGGCGTCGAGGGCGGCCAGGGCGTGGAGTTGTTGAACGAGGCGCAGCAACGCTATGTATCCCTGCAGTTCAAGGACGACGTCATGGTAGGCGCCACCTGCATCGGCTGGACCAATCACGTGGGCGCCCTGCGCGGACTGGTCCAGGGACGCACGAAGCTGGGAAGGTGGAAGGAACAGCTGCTGATCGACCCGACTCAATTCGTCGCTGCGTATGTCGCCTGCGGCCTCAAGTCAGCATGAACCGGAGAGAGCCATGTCAGAGAACGCCGTCGCCAGCTTTTCGAGCACCGGCTTGCGTCATGTAATCATCGGGGCCGGCACGGCCGGGGTAGCCGCCGCCGAAACGCTGCGCCAACTGGATCCGAAAGCAGTGATCACAGTGCTCGATGGGGAGGGCGAACAGCCCTATTCGCGCATGGCGATTCCCTACCTGCTCGCTGGCCAGATCGCAGAGGAAGGCGTGCGCATCCATCGCGAGCCCGATCACTACAAGAAGAATCGTATCGAACTGCTGGCGCAGCGGGCGACGTCGATCGACGGCCACGCGCATGTCGTGACCCTGGCCGACGATCGCAAGCTGACTTATGACCGCCTGCTCATTGCCACGGGGTCTACGCCCTATCGGGAGCCGGTCGAGGGTATCGATCTGCCTGGCGTCCACACCTGCTGGACCCTGAATGACGCCAGGGCCATCCTCGCGCATATCAAGCGCGGCACGCGCGTCGTCCAGATGGGTGCGGGTTTTGTCGGCTGCATCATCCTGCACGGCCTCCTCGCACAGGGCGCGAGGCTGACGGTGCTTATCCGCAGCGGCCGCATGGTGTCGCGCATGATGCCGCCGGCTGCAAGCGCCATGATGCAGCGCTGGTGCGAGGCGCGCGGCGTCGAAGTGAAGGGCCGTACGCAGACGCAGCGCATCGACAAGCAAGGCGAGGAACTCCGCATTACGCTGACCACCGGCGAAGTGCTGCCTGCCGACATGTATCTGAGCGTGGTCGGCGTTACGCCTTCACTCAATTTCCTCCAGGGCAGCGGCATCGACATCGACACCGGCATCGTGGTCGACGAGCGCATGCGCACCAGCCTGCCGGACGTCTACGCCGCCGGCGATGTGGTCGAGGCCCGCGATTGCGTATCCGGGCGCAGCCAGATCAATGCGATCCAGCCCAATGCCGTCGAGCAGGGCAGGCTCGCCGCGCACAACATGGTCGGCCAGACCACGGAAACCGGGGGCAGCTTCGCCTGCAACGTGCTCGACACGCTGGGGCTCATTTCCAGTTCCTTCGGCCACTGGGAGGGGACCGCAGGCGGCGACAGCGCGGTGCTGGAGGACGCGGACCATTTCCGCTACCTGAACCTTCAGTTCCAGGATGACGTCCTCATCGGCGCGAGCAGCATCGGCTACACCGAGCACATCGGCGCCATGCGCGGGCTGATCGTCGGTCGCCATCACCTCGGCCATTGGAAGGACGCGCTGAAGGTGAATCCGACGCGCTTTGTCGAAGCTTACATTGCGCTGGTCGAGCACAGGGATCTGTTTTCACATGCCACATTGCAGGCATGAAAGTCACGCTCAAGCTCTACGCCACGCTTTCCGATCACTTGCCTGACGCTGCGCGCAAGACCAACGCGGTCGAACTCGATCTCCACCCGGGCACTACCATCGCACAGGTGATCGAGCGCGAAAACCTGCCGGGCAAACTGTGCCATCTGGTACTGATCGACGGGGTATTCATTCCACCCGCGGAGCGCCCGCGGCGGGCGCTCGCTGCAGGCGAAACGCTGGCGATCTGGCCGCCTATCGCCGGCGGCTGAGGCCGCGGTCGCGTCAGTGAAGCTGCCGCCGCGCGTCGAAATGACCATCACGCGGGCGGATTTCCG
>CAKKSJ010000266.1 GCA_919902965.1 Burkholderiales bacterium | reverse complement strand
TCTGCCTGTCCGCAGGGCGCCAGCGGGAAGCGCGCCGGCATTTCGGCAATGCGCTCGCCCTGCTGCGGGCGTGCCCGGCCGATGCCGTGCTGCCGGAGGCGGACGGGCTGAGCGCCGGTCGTCTGGTCGAAATCATCGCCTCGGTGCAGGCTAGCCTGCCGCGCGCGCCTAACGCCAAGGAACTGACGACATGAGCGCGAGCAAACATACGTCAGACAAAACGAAGCGGACAGCCATCGACTGGGCCGAAGTGCGTGCGCGCCTGGACGCCGCGCAAGCGGCCGGCGAACAGGCCTGGACGCCCGGGGCGGATGAGACCGGACGCATCCTGCGCGAGAGAGCGCATGCGCTCGCCGCCGAGCCCGGCGAAATGCAGACGCTGGCTCAAAGCATCGAGGTGGTGGAGTTTTTGCTCGCCCACGAGCGCTACGCCGTCGAATCCGCTTATGTGCGCGAGGTTTATCCCCTAGAAAACCTCACGCCCCTGCCGTGCACGCCGGCCTTCGTCCTCGGCATCGTCAATCTGCGCGGTGAGATCGTTTCGGTCATCGACCTGCGCAAGTTCTTCGACCTCGCGCAAACCGGTTTGCCCGACCTGAACAAAGTCATCGTGCTCGAGTCCGGGAACATGGTGTTCGGCATGCTCGCGGATGCCATCCTCGGCGTGCGCCGCATTGCACTAGCCGAAATCCAGCCCGCGCTGCCCACGCTCACCGGCATCCGGGAAAAATACCTGAAGGGCATCACCCCGGAGCGCACCGTGGTGCTCGATGCGGAGAAGCTTCTGACGGACGAAGGCATTGTCGTGCAAGAGCACGTGTCCGGGTAAGGGACGGACGCCAGCATTCGAACTTAGCCGATCGCCGGCCGCAACGCGCACAAGGAGAACAAAGCATGAAATGGTTCCTCGGCCTTACGACACGCGGCAAGCTCTTCGCCGGCTTCGGGTTGATAATTGTTTTTTTGGCGACTGTGATCGTGACCGCCTACCTGGGCATCACGGCGATCCAGGCGTCGCAGAAGCGTCTCTACCAGGAAGATTTTGCCAACGCCATGGATCTGATGGCCCTGCGGGCTGAGCAGAACGGGGTGCGGGTCGCGTTGCTGAATATGATGTTACTGGCGCGGCAGTCCGACAGGGAAATATGGCAGCAGGACATCAAGCGGCGCAGCAAGCAGATAGCCGCGGTCACGTCGCAATTGCTGGAGCGCAACCGCAACGATCCCCGCGTTTTCGCCCGACTCGAGGAGCTCAAGACGATCCGCGAGGCGTTCGCGCGGACGCGGGACGATCAGCTCATCCCGCTGATCTACGCGAACAAGACAGATGACGCCAAGGCGCTGGCAGTCGGTATCCAGGAGGAACGCTACGGCAAGATGCGCGCCATCGCCCAGGAGCTGGGCGACGCGGCGGTGGAGCACGCGCGCGCCGCCGTGGCGGAATCCGAGCTGAGGGCGGCGCAAACGGTGCGCCTGTTTGCCATCGTCGGCGTCGTGGCGATGGGGCTGGGGCTGGCGATGGTGCTGTTTCTCAACCGGATCATCGCCGCGCCGCTGCGGGCGATTTCGGGCATCGCCGGACGCGTTGCCGCAGGCGACCTCACCGCCGACCTCCCCGCGGACAGGCGCGCCGA
>CAKKSJ010000265.1 GCA_919902965.1 Burkholderiales bacterium | reverse complement strand
GTGGTGGTGATCACCGGCGACGGCGACTGCCTCGCAATCGGCGGCAACCACCTGATCCACGCCTGCCGGCGCAATCTCAAGCTCACCTGCCTGATGCTCAACAACGAGGTCTACGGCATGACCGGCGGTCAGGTGTCGCCGACGACTTCGGAAACGCGCCTGACCACCACCACGCCGCTGGGCAATTCGGAGCCGCATTTCGACGCCTGCGCGCTCGCGGCTGCGGCAGGTGCGGGCTTCGTCGGCCGCGAAGGCACGCGCAACGTGCCCAAGCTGAAAGAACTGATGCGCGCCGGCCTCGCCCACCCCGGCTTCGCCTTCGTCGAAGTGCTGTCGGACTGCACTGAGATCTACGGGCGCAAGAACGAGCTCGGGTCCTCGCCCGAAATGATCATGCGCCAGAAAAGCGATCTGCGTCCCAGCGCCTACCGCGACACCGTGGACACGCCGTTCCGCGCGAACGACCTGCCGACCGGCATCCTCTCTACCAAGGACCGCCCCGAATACGGCGCCGCCTATCGCAAAGCGGCAGCCGCACAGCGCGCCGCCACGGCGAAAAAAGCCGCCGCCGGCGCGAACCAAGGAAAAGCCTGATGCGCGACGCCAGACTCGAAATCCGAATCGGCGGCACCGGCGGCCAGGGACTGATCCTCTCGGCCAAGATGCTGGCGGACGCGCTGTGCGCAGGCGGCAGGCGCGTGGCGCAGTCGCAGACCTACGAGCCGACCTCGCGCGGCGGCTACTGCAATTCGGACCTGGTGGTTTCCAACGGCGAAGTGGATTTTCCGCTGGTGACCGCAATCGATGCGCTGGTGCTGCTCGACCGCATGGCGGTCAAGCCGTCCTGGCCGCTCCTGAAGCGCGGCGCCCTGGTGATTGCGGACACGCGCTTGTGCCCGGAACTGCCGCAGGGCGACTGCCGCGCGCACCCGCTGCCGTTGACGCGCACCGCGATCGAACTCGGCAGCGAGCGCATCGCGAACATCGTGGCGCTGGGCGCGCTGGCGGCGCTCTCCGAGGTGTGCACACGCAAGGCCCTCGAAGCCGCGGTGCGCGCAGAAACGCCGAAGAGCTTTTTGGATCTCAACCTGGACGCGCTCGCCGCAGGCTATGAGCTCGCCGCACGCGCTACAGTCGACGTACCTCGCGCAGCGCAGCCATCTTACGATCGAGGGTGAGGGTGATCAGGCCTGCTCGGCCGTAGTCGTCCGCGATCAGGCGATCGAGCAGGCCGCAGCCGGAGTCCGCTTCCAGCGCAGCATACGCTCCCGCCCCGTTCAGCGGGGCGACCAGACCACTATTGAGCACGCTCAGGAGCGCGGCACGCGCTTCCGGCTTGGCAACACCGTAATGATGCTGCAGGGCGATATAGGTCTCACCGATGACCAGGTTCGAAGCGAAGACCTCGGCGCCATCGCGCTCTATCAGCGCAGTCAGTTTGCGTACGCATTGCTCAAAGCCGTCCTCCGGATCGCCGGAAACCAGGCGCACCAGAATGGAGGTGTCAATCCCGAAGCGCGCGCTCATGGGGCGTGTTGCGGAAGGTTTCGAGATCGAACGTTCCCTTTCCCCTGCGCAGCTTGCCGCGCAGCGGCGCGAGGCGCGAGCGGTCTATGCGGCGCGCGCGCAGAACGAAACCGTCAGGACCTTCCTGCAGCTCGATCCGGTCGCCGGGTTTGACACCCAGTGTTTCCAGAACGCGCGCAGGAAAGGTCGCCTGGCGCTTGGCGGTGATCTTGATCAGCATGGCAGACTCCGAATCTCCTTACCGTTTAGGCTAAATCGGTAAGGAACCGGTGTCAAGCGCCCTATTGGCGGACCTTCCTGCCGCAGGCCGCTTGCGCCAGGATATACGCTAGAGGCTCCGAACTCCCGCCTCATATGCGCCGGCGTCTCCTCCGCTGGCCGAACCGCGCCGCCGTCGCAGCCCCGCAGGACCAATAAGTCGAGCTCGGCCCCTTTAGCGTGTCTCTCCGGCGCTTGACGGCGCGCACCGCCGCCCCAACAATGTATGGGTGAATATATTGTGAAATATGGGTAGCCATATGAAAACCACGGTCGAACTCTCGGACGCGCTTCTGGCCGAAGCCAGGAAGATCGCTGCGCGCGAGGGCATTACGGTACGCACGCTCATCGAGCAGGGTTTGCGCCACGCGCTCGCCCAGCGCAAGCAGCAGGGGCAATTTCGCTTGCGCAAGGCGACTTTCAAAGGCCGCGGCTTGAGCGCGACGGCGCGCGGCGCCAGCTGGGAGAATTTGCGGGAGTTGGCTTACGAGGGGCGCGGCGGGTGATCGCCGTCGACACCAATATTCTGGTCTACGCGCACCGCGAGGACTCGGAATGGCACCAGGCCGCCTATCAGCGGCTGGCCGTGCTTGCCGAGGGCCGCGCGGCGTGGGCGATTCCCTGGCCATGCATCCATGAATTCCTGGCTATAGTGACCCATCCGAAGATATTCGCGCCGCCAACGCCGCTCGCGCGGGGGCTGGCACAGGTCGACGCCTGGATCGAATCGCCGTCCCTCGTTCTACTCGCCGAATCGCAAGTCCACTGGGAACGGCTGCGCAGCCTGCTGCTTGCCGGCAAGGTCGCGGGGCCAAAAGTGCATGACGCACGCATCGCAGCCTTGTGCCTGCAGCACGGCGTAAAGCAGCTCTGGTCCGCCGATCGCGATTTCGGGCGATTCTCTTCCCTGACCGTGGTAAATCCGCTGATTCCGTGAGGGTTCCTGGCGTCGCAGGATGCCACGGCGCCGACGGCTGCCGGAAACAAGAATGCACGTTACTGAAACCCGGACATCCGGCTGCCACGCTGGCGGCGCGCGTGTCACACGGACAGATTCGACGACCCCAAGCTGCCTGGAGAGATGCGCACCGCGATTTCGCTGAAATCGGCTTGGCCGCCGTCGGCAAACAGCGAAAGGCAGCGCGATTACCAAAAACCATACGCAAGCAGAATTGCGTTTGGTAGCACCTTATGCGTGAGCGCGGACCTCGTCGATTTCGCCGCGCCCGATCTCAAGCACCGCCTGCTGCGCGGCGGACTGCCGCGGTTTTTTCTCGCCGCTTCGTTTCCCGAGCGCGATTTCCAGGAATAGCGAAGCGATAGGAAGCGATAGGAAAATCAATCCGCCGGACAAGCTAAGATCCGCCAGCCCACGCAGTCCCGATACCCCTGAGTTGGGTCCCGCAGTGCGCGTATTGGCGTTATGGAAAACGTCGCCTGGTGATGCGGCGCTTTCCTTACGCGCTGATTTACGCTGTCGTAGAGGATCAGATACGCGTCCTCGCTGTCGCACACCATAGCCGGCGTCCCGGTTATTGGCGAGGTCGAAAGTAGCGTGGGGGCGCAGGGAAATGCACCTCACGTCATGACGACCGGCAGCGGGGCGGCGGTCGCATTGCTGCCAGTATTTATGCACTTTCGAAACACGAAACCAAGGCGCTGACTGCCTGGCAACGATACTTGCGCGTCAAATATGGCAAGTTCATGAGTGTTATGTTGTCGCTGGTGTCGCAACCATAGCGCGCTGAGTTGGGGAACACGCGCGGACCTGCAGGCGCTCGCCCAGATGCGCACAATTTGCCAGCCTCTCGTCCGCTGGACGTATCGCCCTGCCCCCGCACTCCGCGGAAACGCGCCATCGCGCCAGCGAATACGGATCCGTTTGACGCAGATCAATCGCACACGCCTTGCCTTGGGTATGTTTCCACTTA
>CAKKSJ010000264.1 GCA_919902965.1 Burkholderiales bacterium | reverse complement strand
AACTTGGCGATGAAACCCCACAGCACCATGTTCATGGTCGGCCAGTAGGCGGTTTCAAGCACGCGCACCCAGGACCTGCGCCACAAATAGACGTGGCGCAGCACCATGCCGTAGATCCTTTGCAGCGAGCCGCTCATCGGTGCACCTCGTCCGCCGCTACCTCGACCGCCCGATGCTCGGCGCGCGCCACATCCAGGAACACCTCCTCCATGCTGCTGCGGCCGTAGCGCGCGATCAATTCCGGCGGCGAGCCCCGATCGACGATGCGTCCCTGCTTCATCATCAACACCTGGTGGCAGATGCGCTCGACTTCGACCATGTTGTGCGAGGCGAGCAGCAGCGTGGCGCCGGACTGCTTCTGGTATTCGACCAGATGGGTGCGGATGCGGTCGGCGATATCCGGATCGAGCGAGACGGTGGGCTCGTCCAGCAGCAGCACCTCGGGCCGGTTCAGCAGCGCTTTCGCCACCGACACGCGCGTGCGCTGGCCGGCGGAAAGCGTGCCGTAGTCGCGCTTGAGCAGCGGCGCGAATTCGAACTGCGCAGCGAGCGCGGCGATGCGCGCGCGGATTTGCTTCAATCCGTAGAGATGGGAAAAAACAACCAGGTTTTCTTCGACCGTGAGTTTTTTCGGCAGATCGACATAGGGCGAGGTGAAGTTCATGCGCGGCAGCGCGCGGTAGCGCTCGCGCGCCATGTCCACGTCCAGTACGCGCACGCTGCCCGAGCTCGGCAGCAACACGCCGAGCAGGATCGCGAGCGTGGTGGTCTTGCCTGCCCCGTTTCCGCCGAGGAGTGCACAGGTGGTGCCCGCTTCGACCTGGAAACTCAGACCGTCCACCGCCTGCACGCGATCGTAGCGTTTGACCAGGTTTTCCACCGCGATGGCGTGGCTCACGCGCTATCCCTGCTGTTTCGCGGATTGAACATATGTCGGGGGGCGCTGCGCACGGGTGTTAGAATTTTAGCATGAAGCCTTTATCGCCTCGAATCGCGGCAACACGCCTGTACTGCGATCTGGCGCTTTCGCCGGGCGCTGAAATCGACCTGCCAGAAGGGGCCGCCCGCCATGCGGCGACGGTGTTGCGCCTGCAGGCAGGCGCTGCGCTGAGCCTGTTCAATGGCGCCGGCGGGGAATACCGGTCGAGCATCCTTGCCGTGAACAAGCGCGAGGTCAGAGTGCGCGTGGCCGAACATTATGCAAGCGAGTGCGAATCGCCCCTGGACATCACCCTGGCCCTGGGCATATCGGCCGGCGAGCGCATGGAATACAGCCTGCAGAAGGCAACCGAACTGGGCGTTACGGCGATCCAGCCGCTGGCGATGGAACGCAGCGTGGTGAAACTCGCGGCCGAGCGCGCCGAAAAGCGCCAGCAGCACTGGCAGCATGTGGTGATCGCGGCCTGCGAACAATGCGGTCGCAACCGCATACCCGTGGTCGCACCGGTACAAAAACTCTACGCGTATCTCGCGGCGGTCGACCGCAACAAGCGTCTGCTGATGCTGTCGCCGCAGGCCGACACGCCGCTGAAGCGAATTGCGCCGGCGCAGGCGGCCGTGCTTCTGATTGGCGCCGAGGGCGGTTTCGCGCCGGCCGAATATCAGGCAGCCCAATCGAGCGGATTCGAGCCTGTCAGCCTCGGACCGCGCATACTACGCACCGAGACCGCGCCGGTAGCGGCGCTTGCGCTGCTGCAGGCCTTGTGGGGAGATCTCTGATTAAAGCACGCGATGGACGTCAGAAGACCGGCCGGATTTAAGTCCGCCGTGTACGCTGCCATCTGGAGCGGCCGCTTCGACGGACGCTCGGGCTGGGGCGCAGTCATCATCCGGCCGCTGCGCATGCTGCTGGTGCTGATGCGCGACCTCGCCTACGGCCAGCTGACTTTGCGCGCCACCGGACTGGTGTTCACCACGCTGCTGTCGCTGGTGCCGTTGCTCGCGCTCAGCTTCTCGGTGCTCAAGGCCTTCGGGGTGTACAACCAGATCGATCCGATACTGCTCAAGTTTCTCGCCCCGCTGGGCGAAAAAAGCGCAGACGTGAGCCGCTGGATCATCAAGTTCATCGAAAACCTCGACGTCAAAGTCCTCGGATCCATCGGTCTCGCGATGTTGATTTACACCGTGGTATCGCTGATGCAGAAAATCGAGGAATCGGTCAATTTCATCTGGCACGTGCCGCAGTTGCGCAGTTTCGCGCGGCGCTTCAGCGGCTACCTGAGCGTGCTGCTGATCGGGCCGGTGTTGATCTTTTCGATCATCGGCATCACCGCCACCATTATGGCGGCGCCGCAAATCCGGCGGCTGCTCGCGATCGAACCCTTCGGCGGCGTGGTCTACGCCCTGGGCCAGGCCATCCCGGTGTTTTTCGTCATTGCGGTGTTCGTGTTCGCCTACCGTTTCGCTCCGAACACCCGGGTGCGGCTGAATGCCGCGTGGATCGGTGGCATCGTCGCCGGAATGCTGTGGCAGGCGGCGAGCTGGGCTTTCACCGAGTTCGCCCGCACATCGACCCAGTACGCGGCAATTTATTCGAGCTTCGCGATTTTCCTGCTGTTTCTGATCTGGCTCTATCTCAACTGGCTGATCCTGCTGCTCGGCGCGAGCATCGCGTTCTACAGCCAGTATCCGGAATACCTGGTGCTGGAGCAGGGCGAACCGCGGCTGAGCAATCGCATGCGCGAACGCGTCGCGCTGATGCTCATGTATCTGATCGGCAAGACCTATCGGGATGGCGGTCCGGGATGGACCTTTTCCAGCCTTACGCAGCAGCTGGACGTGCCCAGCTACGCGCTGCAGATGGTGCTCGAGGCGTTCGAGCAGGACCGGCTGCTGGTGCGCACCGGTGACGATCCGCCCGCCTATCTCCCGAGCCGCGACCTCGGATCCATCAGGCTGGAGCAACTGCTGCACACGGTGCGCGCGGCCGGCGAAGAGCGGTACCTGGGACCGGAAGCCGTTCCGGTGCCGGCCGAGATCGAAGCACTACTGGCAAGAGTAAACCTGGCGATCGACGCGCAGGTGCGCGATCTGACGCTCAGGGATCTGCTGACGCCGGCGCCGCAGGACCCCGCGGGCGGATAGTCGCGATAGCCCGGCAACAGACACAGGAGCCACCATGTTGACCGAGCACGCCTTATTCCATTTCTACTTCAATAGGGCATTAACGATCCAGTCCCAGGCAACGATGGAC
>CAKKSJ010000263.1 GCA_919902965.1 Burkholderiales bacterium | reverse complement strand
GGCTGCACCGCGGCATTGACGCAGGCGGTGGTGCCGCGCTCGTACTCGCGATACTCGGACAGAATCAAATGGCCTGCCGTGATGTAATCGTTCGGCCACAGGCTGCGCGCGATCGCCAGCGCACGCAGCTCGTGCGCCGGATTGATATAGCTGTGCAGAAAGTGGATCACCAGGGCTTCACAGCCTTTGGCTATCAGTTCAGCGACCGCGGCGCTCACTGCGCCTTCCTGCAGCGGCGTCACCACTTCGCCTTCCGCATCCATGCGCTCGGGTACTTCCAGGCGCAGTTCGCGCGGCACCAAGGGCAGGAAGGAACCGGTGAGCCCGTAAAGTTTAGGCCGGGTGCGCCGACCGAGCTCGAGCGAGTCGCGAAAACCCCGCGTCGTGATCAAACCGACTTTGGCGAGTTTGCGTTCGAGGATGGCGTTGGTCGTCGTCGTGGTGCCGTGCACGATCACCTGCAACTCCGGCAGGATTGCGCCCGCCGCCGCGAGCGCGGCAAGCACACCGTAGGCCTGGTTTTCCGCCGTCGTAGGCACTTTTGCCAGATGCACCTTTGCGTCCGCGGTGTTGAGCATAATGAGGTCGGTGAAGGTGCCGCCAACATCGATGCCTACGACCCAGTTTGATTTGCCCGCGCTCATGGATATGCTTTAGATGGACAGGTAAGTGGCGCGTATCGGTTCGTTGGCCGCGAGTTCGCGCATCGTGCCCTGATAGCGAATATGGCCTTTCTCGATGATATACGCGCGATCGGCGACCAGATTGGCGAAATGCAGATTCTGCTCCGACAACAGGACGCACAGCCCTTCCTGCTTCAGTTCCAGGATGGTTTTCACCATCTGCTCGACGATCACCGGCGCCAGTCCTTCGGATGGTTCGTCCAGCAGTATGGCGCTGGGGTTGCCCATCAGCGTGCGCGCGATGGTGAGCATCTGCTGTTCACCGCCGGACATGTGCGCGCCGCGCCGTTCGCGCATACGGGCCAGGTTGGGGAACAGTCCGAACAGCTTCTGCGGCGTCCACCGTGGTGCACCGGCGCGCGGCGGCTGTCTGCCCACTTCGAGGTTTTCCATTACGCTCAGATCAGTGAAAATGCGCCGATCTTCGGGAACATAACCCAGGCCGAGGCGGGCGATCTCATAGGATTCGAGGTGCTCGATGCGCCGGCCGTCGAAGCTGATTTCGCCGGACAGCGGGCGCACCAGCCCGATCAGCGTTTTCAGCGTGGTGGACTTGCCTGCGCCGTTACGGCCGAGCAGCACCACGACTTCCCCGCGCTGCGCCGACAGGCTGAGGTCGAACAGGATATGCGCGCGGCCGTAGGCGCTGTTGACGCCCTTCACTTCAAGCATGGGCAGCTCCATTCAGGCACCGTAGACACTGCCTGAGCCCAGGTACACTTCCTGCACCCGCTGATTGGCGCGCACTTCGGCCGGTTTGCCTTCAGCGATGAGCGTGCCGTGGTTCAAAACGAGGATGCGGTGCGCATGCGCGAATACCACGTCCATGTCATGCTCCGTGAACAGTACCGCGATGTTGGACGCTTGCGCCAGTTCAGCGGTGAGCTGCATCAGTGCCACGCGCTCGGGCGGCGCCATGCCTGCGGTGGGCTCGTCCATCAGCAGCAGGCGCGGACGGTTGGCAAGCGCTATGGCGAGTTCCACCCGCTTCAAGTCGCCGTAAGCGAGTACGCCGCAGGGGCGCTCGGCCTGCGCGGCGATACCCACGCGCGTGAGCAGCTCCATGGCCTCGTCCTGGTAGAGCCGCCCGGCGAGTGTGACCAGGGAATTGAGCTTGCCATGAAAATTGAGCAGGGCGGTCTGCACGTTTTCGCGCACACTCATGGATGCGAAAGTGGCGGTGATCTGGAAAGTCCGGCCCACGCCCAGGCGCCAGATCTGGCGCGGCTTCAGGCCGATCAGGCTGCGGCCTTCGAATTCGGCGCTGCCGCTGTCGGCGGCGATCTGGCCATTGAGCAGATTGAAGCAGGTGGTCTTGCCTGCGCCGTTAGGTCCTATCAGCGCAAGAATTTCGCCGGCATCCAGGCTGAAATTCACTTTGAATACGGCCTGCACGCCGCCGTAAGCCTTGCACAAATCGGTGACGTGCAACACGCTCATGCCTCGCGCCTGCCGTTACGGGCGTCCCAGCGCTCACGCATGAAGCCGGCGATACCCTGCGGGAAAACAAGCACCAGGAATAGAATGATGCCGCCGAGCAGCGCGCGCCAGAATTCAGTCTGGCGCGCGATCGTGTCCTGCAGCCAGGTGAACACGGCGGCGCCGGCGACGGCGCCTGTCAGCGTCTGGATGCCCCCCATCAGCACCATGACCAGCCCGTCCACGGAGCGCGGAATGGAGAGTGCGTCCGGAGAAATACTCCCCTTGGAAAACGCATAGATCGCGCCGGCAAGGCCGGCGAAAGTGCCGGCGAGCGCGAAGCCCAGCCATTGCTGCCGGCGCACATCGATGCCGATGGCGTCTGCGCGCAGCGGCGAGTCGCGTCCCGCGCGCAGTCCATAGCCGAAGGGCGAATACAGAATGCGCCAGAGTATCAAGGTGCCGCCGGCGCATAGTGCCAGGGCGAGATAGTAGAAAGTAGTTTTGGATGCGAGCCACTGCGCCGGCCAGATACCCACCATCCCGTTGGAGCCGCCGGTGAAGGCGTCCCACTGAAACACGACCGACCAGGCAATCTGCGCAAACGCGAGCGTCAGCATCGCAAGATACACACCCGATAGGCGCACGCAGAACCAGCCGAACAGCAGCGCGCCCAGGCCCGCCGCAAATGGCGCAAGTCCGAGTGCCAGCTCCATCGGCAGCGCGTGTTTGAATAAAAGCGCGGCAGCGTAGGCGCCCAGGCCGAAATAAGCTGCATGACCGAAGGAGTGCATTCCGGCCGGACCCATGATGAAGTGCAGACTGACCGCGAACAGGGCGAAAACCAGTATGTCGGTCAGCAGCACCAGCGTGTAGCGGTCCGACAGCAGCGGCAGCAGCGCAAGCACGAGCAAGCCGGCAGCCAAAAGCTTTTGCAGGGCGGGCGAGGGCAGGTACAGAGGCGGTTCAACCGACGCCGTGCGCGATGCGCCCTGCGATCGCCCGAACAAGCCCCAGGGACGGATCACCAGGACCACCGCCATGACGATGAACTCCACTACCAGCGTCAACTTGGAAAACGAAAAATCGATGCCGAAGGCGCTGACCTTGCCTATGCCTATGCACATGGCTTTGAGCACGCCGATGATCACTGCGGCGAGAAATGCGCCGGGAATGCTGCCCATGCCGCCGACCACCACCACAACGAATACGTCGGACAGAATGGAAAGGTCCATGGTGAGTACCGCCGGCTCGCGTGGAATCTGGATTGCGCCGCCGAGGCCGGCGAGAAACGAACCGAGCGCGAATACGCTGGTAAACAGCCAGGCCTGGTTGACCCCCAGTGCGCCGGCCATCTCGCGGTCTTCGGTCGCCGCGCGCACCAGCGTGCCCCAGCGCGTGCGCGTGAGCAGCAGCCACAAGAGGCCGAGCACGACCGGGCCCAGCGCGATCAGAAGCAGATCGTATTCGGGGACATTGCGCCCGGCGATGGCCACCGCGCCTTCCAAGCCCGGCGCGCGCGGTCCCAGCAGGTCCTCCGGACCCCAGGTCCAGAGGGCAAAGTCTCTGATGATCAGCACCAGGGCGAAAGTGGCGAGCAGCTGCAGCAGCTCCGGTGCGTGGTACAGGCGCCGCAGCAGCAGGCGTTCGACCAGGGCGCCGAACACGCCGACGATCATGCCCGAGAGCAGCACTCCGCTCCAGAAGGAGGGAATGCCGCTGCCGAACCATTGCACCAGGCTGTAGGCGGTATAGGTACCCAGCATGTAGAGCGAGCCGTGGGCGAAGTTGACAATGCGGGTGACGCCGAAAATGAGCGACAGCCCGGCCGCGACCAGAAACAGCGACGAGGCCGAGGCGAGTCCATTGAGCAACTGGACAATAATGGCGTTAAAACTCAAATCCGGCTCGAGTGATCGACTTACTGAAGGTCCAAATGAAGTTCCCTCTCCCGAGACGGGAGAGGGAGGAGGGGAGCGTAGCAGGCTTGGCGATTACTCCGCCGGTCGCATGGCTTTCACCTCGGCGTCACTCGGAAGAAAATTGGCGCCATCGGCATAGTTCCAGTCGACCATGATGCCCTTGCCGTCCTTCAGCGCCAGGCGCCCGACGTAAGCGCCCATGGTGGACTGGTGATCGAGCGCGCGATAGCT
>CAKKSJ010000262.1 GCA_919902965.1 Burkholderiales bacterium | reverse complement strand
CTACCGCGGCCAGTGCGCCGAACTTTGCGGCAAGGACCATGGCTTCATGCCCATCGTGGTCGAGGTGGTCTCGGCGGAGAAATACACGCAGTGGGTCGCCGGGCAGAAGAAGAAAACTGCCGCGGCCGCCGAGGATGCGAACAAGCAGTGGGGCGCGGACGAACTGAAGGCTAGAGGCGAGAAGGTGTACGCGGCCAACTGCGCCGCCTGCCACCAGGCGAGCGGCAAGGGCCTGCCGCCGGCATTCCCGGGGCTGGACGGTTCCAAGATTACGACGGGCGACAAGAAAGTACACATCGACATGGTGCTGAACGGCAAGGCCGGCACCGCCATGGCTGCGTTCGGCAAACAGCTTTCGGACACCGATATTGCTGCCGTGGTCACCTATGAGCGCAACGCCTGGGGCAACAAGACGGGCGACGCAGTGCAGCCGGCTGAAGTCAAAGCCGCGCGCAAGTAACAAAGCGAATTTCAGGAGAAACGCATGAGCGCAGTCATCGACACGCACGGTCACGCAGATCACGACGGCCATGGCTATCAGCCCGCGGGGCTGATGCGCTGGGTGAGCACCACCAACCACAAGGACATCGGCACCATGTACCTGTGGTTCTCGTTCACCATGCTGCTGCTGGGCGGAGTGCTGGCGCTGACCCTGCGTCTGGAGCTGTTCCAGCCGGGCATCCAGATCGTCAATCCTGAGTTCTTCAACCAGCTCACCACCATGCACGGGCTGATCATGGTGTTCGGCGCGATCATGCCGGCCTTCGTCGGTTTCGCCAACTGGCAAATACCGATGATGATAGGCGCGCCCGACATGGCGTTCGCGCGCATGAACAACTGGAGTTTCTGGTTGCTGCCGGTGGCGGCTTCGCTGCTGGTGATTTCCTTCTTCGTTCCGGGAGGCGCACCCGCGGCCGGCTGGACCATCTATGCACCGCTGTCGACACAGATGGGCCCGGGCATGGACCTGGGCATTTTCGCCCTGCACATCATGGGCGCCTCCAGCATCATGGGCTCGATCAACATCGTCACCACCATCCTCAATATGCGCGCTCCGGGGATGACGCTGATGAAAATGCCGCTGTTCGTGTGGACCTGGCTGATCACGGCTTATCTGCTGATCGCGGTGATGCCGGTGCTCGCCGGCGCGATCACCATGGTGCTCGCCGACCGCCATTTCGGCACTTCGTTCTTCAACGCGGCAGGCGGCGGCGACCCGGTGATGTTCCAGCACATCTTCTGGTTCTTCGGCCATCCCGAGGTGTACATCATGATCCTGCCGGCATTCGGCATTATCAGCCAGGTGATTCCGGCGTTCGCGCGCAAGCCCCTGTTTGGCTACGCGTCGATGGTCTACGCCACTTCATCGATTGCGATCCTGTCCTTCATTGTCTGGGCGCACCACATGTTTACCGTGGGCATGCCCACCGCGGGGCTGCTGTTCTTCATGTACGCCACCATGCTGATCGCCGTGCCCACCGGGGTGAAGGTGTTCAACTGGCTCGCCACCATGTGGAAGGGCTCGATGACATTCGAGACGCCGATGCTGTTTGCGGTCGGTTTCATTTTCGTGTTCACCATGGGCGGTTTCACCGGCCTGATGCTGGCGATCATGCCGGTGGACGTGCAGCTGCAGGACACCTATTACGTAGTGGCGCACTTCCACTACGTGCTGGTGGCCGGGTCGCTGTACGCGATTTTCGCCGGCGCCTATTTCTGGATTCCAAAGTGGACCGGCCGCATGTACGACGAGACGCTGGGCAAATGGCATTTCTGGCTGTCGCTGGTGTTTTTCAACATCACTTTCTTTCCGATGCACTTTCTCGGTCTCGCCGGCATGCCGCGGCGCATCCCCGACTATGCCAGCCAGTTCACCGAGTTCAACCAGATCGCCAGCGTCGGCGCGTTCGGCTTCGGGCTTTCCCAGCTGCTGTTTCTGTATATCGTGCTCAAGGTGAGCGTGTTCGCCAAGGGCGAGAAGGCGCCGGCCAGGCCGTGGGAAGGCGCGGATACCCTGGAATGGACGCACCTGCCAAGCCCCGCGCCCTATCACAGTTTCCATGAGGCGCCGGAAGTGAAATGACAATGTCCGGGGCCAGCATGAACCGTGCACAAGCGCAGAACAAAAGGACCGCGCTGGTCCTGGCGGTGGTCGCGCTCGCGTTCTTCCTGGCCGTGGTGTTGAAGTACTGGATGGCGCAATGAGCG
Source organism: Burkholderiales bacterium (assembly GCA_919902965.1). GTDB lineage: Bacteria > Pseudomonadota > Gammaproteobacteria > Burkholderiales > SG8-39 > 2-12-FULL-64-23. Next base: position 4,349 of record CAKKSJ010000262.1, on the reverse strand, counting down.
CGCCTGCCTCGGCGTCCAACCGGCGCATGCTGAGGAAGCTGCTGGTGGTGGCATTGGGCATGTTCGGCTTCGGCTTCGCCCTGGTGCCCCTGTACGAGAAGGTGTGCGAGGTCGCGGGCCTGCGCAATGTGTGGCAGCCGGGGCAGGCAGAAGCATCGGCGGTGAACTCACAGGTCGACCTGACACGCACGGTGACCATAGAATTCGACTCCAACACGCGCATGCTGCCGTGGACGTTCAAACCCATGGCATCGAGCGTGGAGATCCACCCGGGCGAGCTGACCCAGATGGTGTACGAAGTCAGGAACACGCAGAACGAGCCGGTCACCGGGCAGGCGGTTCCCAGCTATGGGCCCAGGCTCGCGGCGCAGTATTTCAGGAAACTGGATTGTTTCTGTTTTACCCAGCAGACGCTCGCGGCGGGCGAGGTGCGGCAGATGCCGGTGGTGTTCGTGATCGATCCGGACCTGCCCAAGGACGTCAATACAATCACGCTTTCCTACACCTTTTTCCGCGTCGACGGCGCGAACCTGAAGGCGGGAAAGGGGTGATGGCGTTGGCGCAAGTGCAGAAAAAAGCATCGCCGCTGCAGGTCGCCAAGGCGGTGTTCTGGTCTTTTCTCGGCATACGCAAGCGCCGCGATTACGACGCGGATAGCGTGCAGTTGAAGCCGCAGCAGGTGATAGTCGCCGGCTTGATCGGCGCCATGTTTTTTGTCTTGGGTCTGATACTGCTGGTGCGGTTTGTGATTGGCAGGCTGGTATAAATGGAGGAGAACAACATGAGCGACCATGCTCAGCATTATTTCGTGCCGCAACCGTCTCACTGGATGATCGTCGGTTCTTTCGCGCTTCTGTTCATGGCGGGTGGTGCGGCGTTGTGGTTCAACGGCGCCGGCATTGGCCGCTATAGCGTGCTGCTCGGCTTCGTCCTGCTCGTGTTCATGATGTTTCGCTGGTTCGGCGACGTGGTACGCGAATCCGAGAGCGGCAAGTACGGCAAGCAGGAGGATGTCTCATTTCGCTGGGGAATGAGCTGGTTCATCTTCTCCGAAGTCATGTTCTTCGCGGCTTTTTTCGGCGCGCTTTTCTATGCGCGGGTGATGTCCGTGCCCGACCTCGGCAGCCTGGCAAGCAGGGAATTGCTGTGGCCGGATTTCAGCGGCCACTGGCCCAGCGCCGGTCCCGCGTTCAAGGACCCGTTTACGCCCATGGGGGCCTGGGGCATTCCGGCACTAAACACGCTGCTGCTGCTCACGTCCGGCGTGACACTTACCATTGCCCATTTCGGCATGCTCGAGGGCAATCGTTTCAAGCTGAAGCTGTGGCTGTTCCTGACGATTGCCTTGGGCGCGACCTTTCTCGGTTTCCAGATCTACGAGTATTCGCACGCCTATTCCGAGCTGAACCTCAAGCTGAGCACCGGCATTTACGGCACGACCTTTTTTATGCTCACGGGTTTTCACGGGTTTCACGTAAGCATAGGCGTGATCATGCTCACGACCATGCTGTTCCGCTCATTGGCGGGGCACTTCAAGCCGGACCACCACTTCGCCTTCGAGGCCGTGGCCTGGTACTGGCACTTCGTCGACGTGGTGTGGTTGCTGCTGTTTATTTTCGTCTACTGGGTGTAGCGCAGACGATCTGCCAGAGCGCAGATCGAGAAAACAGGGGCGGAGGCAGAAAAACCCTGCAGAGGGCCTGACGCGCGCCGCACGCTGTGCGGCGCGCTTTTTCGACCCGGTTTAAGGGCCGCGCTGCGCGAGCGCTGAGACGGCTTTCAGGAATTCTTTCCCGGTATCAGGCCGAAATAGTAGCCCGCCATCAGCAGCAGGAATAAGCTTACCGAAAGGCCGACGCGCAGTGCCAGCGCCCTGACGGTGCGTTTGGATTGGCCGCGATCGTTGACCAGAAAGAACAGCGCCGAGCCGAGGCTGGCGAGGATCAGCAGCAGGAATAGGATGACGACAATTTTCATTGCGGACGCCGGCGGAATATTGATAGATCTGGCCGCGACATTGATTTTGCGACCGGGTCCAAGTGTATCCCAGTCAATCCGGTGTTACTAGACGGGCGGCACTTTCATGCCAGCTAACCGACGTTTCCGCCCCGCTTTGCTGCCCGGCATAGCCGCGCTCCTCGCGATAGCGCTGACTGTCTCGCTCGGCAACTGGCAGACGCGCCGCGCCGAGGAAAAGCTTGCGCTCGGGCGCAATCTTGACGACGCCGCGCGCCGTGTGCAATTAGCTCTGCCGCCCAGCCTCGTGGATGCGCAGGACTACGAATTTTCCCGTATCAGCGCGCGCGGCGAGTATTCGGCCAGGCACACCGTACTGCTAGACAACAAGGTGTTGCGCGGCACGCCCGGCTACCAGGTGCTGACACCGCTGAAACTAGCCGGCGGCGAGCACTATGTGCTGGTCAACCGCGGCTGGATTGCCGCGGGCACGCGGCGCGACGTCCTGCCGCAGGTCCCGACGCCCGCCGGGACCACCACGGTCGAGGGGATCGCCATCGTACCCAGCGGCCATATCTTCGAGTTGGACACGAAGACCGAAGAGGCTATCGTGTGGCAGAACCTGGTGCTAGCACGCTATGCCAAATGGTCCGGGCTCAAGCTGCAGCCGGTGGTACTGCAACAGACCAGCGATGCCGCCGATGGCCTGGTGCGCGCCTGGACGCGGCCGGACACCGGCGCAGACAAGCACCGCGGCTACGCCTTTCAGTGGTATTCACTCGCAAGCACCATCCTGATCGCCTATGTCGCATTCAGCTTCAAACGTGCAGCCTGATCCGCGCCCCGGGCGCAGGAAGATGCTCGCAATCGCGGCGCTGTGCCTGGCGCCGTTTATCGCCGCACTGATCGCCTACTTTTATTGGCAGCCGCAGGGCGGCATGAACTACGGCGAACTGATTCCGGTGCGTCCCCTGATCGATCCGCGTCTGCGCCACCTGGATCAGCGTGAGCTCAGGTTGTCCGCGTTCAGGGGCAAATGGGTATTGCTGCAGCTCGATCAGTCCGAGTGCGCGGCGCTCTGCCGCGCCAAGCTGTACAACATGCGCCAGGTGCGCCTTGCGCTGGGTCGCGAGATGGAGCGCATCGAGCGCGTCTGGCTGATTCTGGACGAGGCGCCGCTGCAGACCACGCTGATACGCGAATATGACGGCACGCGCATGCTGCGCGCGGCCGGGAGTCCCATTCTCGCCGAGTTTCCGCCGCCGGGCGGGGCGCGCGACCACATCTATCTGATCGACCCGCTCGGCAACCTGATGCTGCGTTTTCCCAAGGACGCCGATCCGCGAAAAATGCACAAGGACCTGGCGCGTTTGCTCAAGGCGTCGCGCATCGGATAGCCGCTCCAGCCCGCGTGATAAACTCGATCGTCATTCTCCGCTACTGATCCCATGGCCATGCAGCTCACTTTGCAGGACACCGCGCAGCGCATGCGTCAGTTCTACGCGCTGACCAAGCCGCGCGTGACCATGCTGGCGGTGTTCTGTGCGGTGATCGGCATGTTCCTCGCCACGCCGGGCATGGTGCCCTGGCGCGTGCTGTTTGCCGGAACGGCCGGCATCGCACTGCTGACGGGTGCGGCTTTCGCCATCAATTGCCTGATCGAGCAGGAAATCGACGCCAAGATGGCGCGCACCCGGGCGCGTCCTTTGCCGCGCGGCGAACTGAGCTCCTTGCAGACCGTCGTTTTCGCCGGCGCGATCGGCGGCATCGGCATGTTCCTGCTCTACCGCTATGTGAACGCGCTCACCATGTGGCTCACCTTCGGCACCTTCGTCGGCTACGCCATCATCTATACCATTTTGCTAAAGCCGGCCACGCCGCAGAACATAGTCATCGGCGGCTTGTCCGGGGCGATGCCGCCGCTGCTCGGCTGGACTGCGGTCACGGGAGAGGTGGCGCCGGAGGCGCTGTTGCTGGTGCTGATCATCTACGCCTGGACACCGCCGCATTTCTGGGCGCTGGCACTGTATCGCACCGAGGATTTCGCCCGCGCCGGCCTGCCCATGCTGCCGGTGACGCACGGCCAGGAATTCACGCGCCTGCAGGTGCTGCTGTACACCGTGATACTCGCAGGGAGCACGCTCCTGCCCTTCGCCTACGGCATGAGCGGCTGGATCTATCTCGCGACCGCGCTGGCGCTGGACGCCATGTTTCTCTACTACGCCGTGCGCATCTACGTCGCCTATAGCGACCGCCTGGCGCAGCAGACCTTCCGGTTTTCAGTCGTCTACCTGGCCGTTCTGTTTACTGCGCTGCTGCTCGATCACCACGTTTGAATCGTGTGCGCCGGGCATGGCGCGTTACTTAGTCGGTGCAAGTCCGATTGCCAGGTT
>CAKKSJ010000261.1 GCA_919902965.1 Burkholderiales bacterium | reverse complement strand
CCCATGGCGACGCCGATGTTCGCCCGCTTCAGCGCCGGCGCGTCGTTGACGCCGTCGCCGGTCATCGCCACCACGTGGCCGCGCGCCTTGAAGGCGTCGACGATCCTGGTCTTGTGCTGCGGGGAAACCCGGCAGCACACTTCGAGCTTGTCGGTCCTGGCCGTGAGCTCATCGTCGCTCATCTTTTCGATCTCCGGACCCGTGAGCACCAGCCCGCCCGGGCTCAACAGGCCGATGTCACGCGCGATGGCCTCGGCGGTATCTTTGTAATCGCCGGTCACCATGACGCTCTTCAGGCCTGCGCCGCGCGCCACCTTCAAGGCTTCGATCACTTCGGGCCGCGGCGGGTCGATCATGCCGAGCAGTCCGACGAAGACAAGATCCTTCTCGACGGTTTCCGGGGTAACGCTCGCCGGGACTTCCTGCAGCGGGCGATAGGCCACGGCAAGCACCCGCAGCGCGTTGCTCGCCATGTCGCGGTTCTGCGCGAGTATCGCCGCGCGCAGCTCCTCGCTCAGGCCGATCACCTGGCCGGATTCCGTCCTTTGGCTGCAAAGCTCGAGGATGACATCGGGCGCGCCCTTGACGAAGGCGATGAGCGGCGGCGCGCCAAGGCCGGAAACCACAGTCTGGGCATGCGCGCCGACTACGCTGTGTATCGTGCTCATGCGCTTTCTGTCGGAATCGAAGGGAATCTCCTGCACCCGCGGCAGGGCCTTTTCGAGTTCGTCGCGCCGGTACCCGCTTTTCGCGGCGGCTACGACCATGGCGCCTTCCGTAGGATCACCAATGATTTGCCACGAGCGCCTGCCGGATTCGTCCTCTCTTTCCTCCAGCTTCGCATCGTTACAGACCAGCGCACCGTGGAGCAGCAGTGCCGCGTCCGCATCGGTGCGCGGATCGAAGGCTTCCGTGCCGGCGAAGAATTGCCCGCTCGGGTCATACCCTTCTCCGGTTACGCGGAAGCGCTTGCCGCCGGTCCATCCCTGCACCACGGTCATCTGGTTCTGCGTCAGGGTGCCGGTCTTGTCGGAGCAGACTACCGTGGCGCAGCCCAGCGTTTCCACGGCCGGAAGTTTGCGGATCAACGCATGATGCTTGATCATGCGCTGCATTCCCAGGGCGAGGCAGATGGTCACGATCGCCGGCAGGCCTTCGGGAACGGCGGCAATAGCGAGGCTCACCGCAGTCATGAACAGATTGATGATGTCTTTCTTCTCGGCTTCCAGATAGTTCAGGAACCCCATGTTCAGGGCTTCCGTGAGGTGGGTGTCCCGGAACAAGCCGTAGATGAACACCAGCGCGCAGATGGCGAGACATGCGGTCCCGAGCACTTTCCCCAGATGCTCGAGCTTTTTCTGCAACGGCGTGTCCTCGGCCTCGAAGGACTGGATCATTTCGGCGATGAGCCCAATTTGCGTGTTCATCCCCGTGCCGGTCACCAGCCCCTTGCCGCGTCCGTAGGTGATCACGGTACCCATGAAGGCGGTGTTCTTGCGGTCACCCAGGGGAATTTCCTTGTCCAGCACCACCCCGGCATTCTTCTCCACCGGCACCGATTCGCCCGTGAGCGAGGCCTCCTCGATTTTGAGATTGACGCTCTCGACCAGGCGCAGATCCGCGGGAACAAAGTTTCCGGCCTCCAGCAGGACGATGTCGCCCCCGACGATCTCCCGGCCCGGAATCGTCACCTGCCGGCCGTCGCGGATCACCTGCGCATTGGGAGCCGACATCTTCTTCAGGGCCGCGAGGGCCTGTTCCGCTTTCGATTCCTGGATCACGCCGACCACCGCATTCAGCACCACGATGAACATGATGGCGATGGAATCGACATACTCCCCGAGGGCGAGCGAGACCAGCGCCGCGATGATCAGAATGATCACCAGGTAATTGTTGAACTGATCCCACAGCAGCGCGAGAAATCCCGGCCGCGGCCGCTCGGTGAGTTCGTTGGCGCCGAATTTCGCCAGGCGCGCCTGCGCCTCCTGCAGCGGCAGGCCGCGTTCAAGGTGGGTCTGCAGGCCGCTGACGAGTTCTTCGATCGGCTTGCCATGGGCTTCTCGGTCTTGCATACAAACCTCCTTTAGGTTTCTTCAATCTGCTCGGCGGCACCCGCTTGTGGGCGGGAACCTGATTCCTTCCGCCTGAGTATGGGCTGCCCCTTCGGTAAAGAAAATTTGAAGTTTGTGATGCTTTTCATTACGAAAACGAGGCCGGACGGGCATTTTGCAATGCCTGGCATTACGATTCGCAATGAATACCATGCGATTGGAAACATTGATTAGCGCGATTCGTTCTGCTATAAAGAAGTAGTGCCGAGGCGAAAGCCGAGGCATCCCTCCAAAGGGGAGTAGCTTCAGCAGCCGGTTGGCTGCTACGACGCGATCGTCAATACGGGCTTGAGAGCCCCGGTCGTGTCGGCATTGCGCAAGGCAATGCGAGCGAGACCTTTGCCAGCTCGGCGAAGTCTCTTTGAGGACAGCGGTCTTCGCCAGCGAGGTGAAGGCCGCTGTGCATTTGGGCATGGCGGTATTAGCAATCTTTCGGGAGCATTCGCCATGCCGCATTTGAATATCCACCGTTACCTCAGACACGGAACGCTTCCGCAGCTGTGCCTTTTCGAGGCCAGCGCCAGATTGGGCAGCTTCACGCGCGCCGCGGAAGAACTGCACATGGCCCAGCCGACGGCGTCGGTGCAGATCAGGAAACTCACCGAAACCGTCGGCCTGCCGCTGTTCGAGCACATCGGCAGGCGCATCTATCTGACCGAAGCCGGCCGCAGGCTCCAGGCGAGTTGCGAAGAGGTGTTTCGCACCCTTTCGAGCCTGGAGGAAAACCTGGCCGGCATGCGCGGCCTTGATTCAGGGCACCTGCGACTGGCCGTGAGCACAGCCGCCAAATATTTTGCGCCGCGGATGCTTGCGGAATTCGTCCGCCGCCATCCAGGCGTCGAAGTGTCCCTGCAGATTCACAATCGCCAGGCCTTGCTGGCGCGCCTGGCCGCCAATCAGGACGATCTTTACCTGTTCGCCGATCCGCCCGATGCTGAGGATCTGGTCACGCAAGCGATACTGCCCAATCCGATGGTCGTTTTTGCACGCGCGGATCATCCGCTGGCGAGCGAGAAGAACATCCCGTTCGCGCGCCTGGCGCAGGAACCGTTCCTGATGCGAGAACCCGGCTCAGGCACGCGCCTGGCGGCGGAGGCAGTCTTCGCCCAGCACCGGCTGAAACCGAGGGTGAAAATGGAACTGAGCTCGAACGAGGCGATCACGCAGGCGATTCTCGCCGGCTTCGGCGTGTCGATACTGTCGCGCTACACCCTCGGCCTCGATACCGGACAAGTGCAGCTGACCTGCCTCGATGTGGAAGGGTTCCCGATCGAGCGCCACTGGCACTTCGTCTATCCGGTGGGTAAGCAGCTTTCGGCGGTCGCGCAGGCGTTCATGGACCTGGTGCGCGTCGAAGCCAGGCAACTGGTTTTCGATCATCTCGCGCAGGGCGCACACCCAGGTCCAACCGGCGCACCTGAGCTCAAACGCGGGCCGCTTGAAAGCGCCAGATCCAGACTCAGGACGGCGGCTTAGCGTCGTCAGGCGCGCATCGGCTATTGGTTTGATCCGGCTCCAGGCCACCGCCGGCGCGCGACCGACCGAGCTCGCGCAATGAAGAACATCCGGAAACGCTCTATAATCCGCCACACGAGCGGGAGTAGCTCAGTTGGTAGAGCGCCGGCTTCCCAAGCCTGAGGTCGCGAGTTCGAGACTCGTCTCCCGCTCCAATTCGGTTTCACCCGGCCGCACGCGCACTCGGGACTGCCCGGAAGCCGGCGCCCTTATTGGATCTTCAACCTGTTGCCCTCGGGTAATCTGGAACAAGTTATGGCCAGTTTCCACGCCCGCCTGCTCGCCTGGCACAAACACCACGGACGCCACGACCTGCCCTGGCAGGGCACGCGCGACGCCTACCGCATCTGGGTCGCTGAAATCATGTTGCAGCAGACCCAGGTCGCTGCGGTGATTCCTTACTATGGCCGCTTTCTCGAGCGTTTCCCCGACATCGCCACGCTCGCCGGCTCGCCGCAGGACGAGGTGCTGCGCTTGTGGAGCGGACTCGGCTATTACTCGCGCGCACGCAATCTGCAGCGCGCGGCGCAACTGGTGGCCGCGCGCCACCAAGGCGTGTTTCCGCGCGCGCTCGAGGACATCGCCGCATTGCCCGGCATCGGGCGCTCGACCGCGGCCGCGATCGCTGCGTTCGCTTACGGCACGCGCGCCGCCATCCTCGATGGAAACGTCAAGCGCGTGCTCGCGCGCTATTTCGCCGTTGCCGGATTTCCGGGCGACAAACGCGTCGAGAACCAGCTGTGGCAGCTGGCCGAAGCACAATTGCCGCCGCGCGCAAGCGGCCGCTACACCCAGGCCATCATGGACCTGGGCGCGACGCTGTGCACCCGCGCCCGGCCGCGCTGCGCAGATTGCCCGCTTGCCAAAAATTGCCGGGCGCACGCACTCGATCGCAGCGGCGATTTTCCGGGGCCGCGCCCTTTGCGGCCCCTGCCCACGCGCGCCACGCACATGCTGCTGCTGGTTCGAGGCGGCGAACTGCTGCTCGAAAAGCGCCCGCCCTCGGGCATCTGGGGCGGGCTGTGGAGCCTGCCCGAATTGGCCGACGCCGCCGGAGCACGCGCGCATTGCCGCCTGCACTACGGCTGCAGCATCGCCGCGCCGCAGCCGCTCGTGCCGCTTGCACACGGCTTCACCCACTTCAAGCTGAACATCCAGCCGCTATTGTGCCCGGTGAAGAAGCTCGCGCCGGCCGCGCAGGAATCCGGACGCATCTGGCTGAGCCTGGAACAGGCGCACGGCGCGGCTATACCCGTGCCGGTGCGCAAGCTGATCGAGCGATTGCTGGTCTAAATGCCGTCGTAAAGCCAGGCCATGCCGTTGTACGCCTGTTCCGGCGTGCGCCCCGCGAGCATCTGCCGGCGCAGGTCGCCTACGGCGTCGGTGGCGTGATAAATATCGCCGTACATGCGCGCGCTCAGCTGCACGCGCGTGGTACGCAGATAGCGCTGCTGCTGATACGCGCGGAAGGCCGCGTTGTAATCGCCTTTCGCTTCCGAGAGTTTTTGCGCCAGCACCACCGCATCCTCGATCGCCATGCATCCGCCCTGCGCCAGGTATTGCAGCATGGGATGCGCGGCATCGCCGAGCAGGGTAACGTTTCCCTTGGTCCACTGGCTGATCGGATCGCGGTCGCACAGCACCCACATTTTCCATTCGTTCGCCATGGCCAGAAACTCGCGCACCTTGTGATGCTGCCCGGCGAAACGCTCGCGCAATTCCGCAGGATCTCCATAGGTGTCCCAGCCCTCTTCGTAGCGGCTGCTGTGGAACACCACCACCAGGTTGTAGACTTCGCCGCGATGCAGCGGATAGTGCACCAGGTGGGTCTTCGGCCCCGCCCAGAGCACCACGTTGTTCTCCCACAGATGTTCCGGCACTTTTGCGAGCGGGATCACGCCGCGGTAGGCAATGTGGCCGGAAACGCGCGGCTTGCCGTCGCCGACCAGTTGGCTGCGCACCGCCGACCACAGGCCGTCTGCGCCGATCAGCGCGGCGCCCTCGAGGCTCGCGCCGGCTTCGGTCTGCACCACCACCCGGTCGTCGCGATCCTCGTAGGACATGACTTTGCAGTTCGTCGTCAGCGTCGCGAGCGGCGAACGTTTCACTGCATCGATCAGCACCTTGTGCAAGTCCGCCCGGTGGATCACGGCATAGGGATAGCCAAAGCGCTGTTGCAGCGGCTCGCCCGTCGGGATGCGCGTTATTTCGGTGCCGTCGAGCGCGTCGCGCATGATCAGGTTGTTGGGGAACACCGCCCAATGCGACATATCTACGCCCACGCCTAGGCGTTCGAACATGCGGAACACGTTCGGCCCCAGCTGGATGCCGGCGCCGAGCTCGTGGAAATCGGCAGCGCGCTCGAGTACCTGGACCGGAAATCCCTTTTGCGTGAGCGCGAGTGCAGCGGCAATGCCGCCGATGCCGCCGCCGGCGATGAGTATGGGCAAATCCGTTCTGGGCATGCTGCTCCTCCGCTTGCTGCGGCGATTATAGTCGCTCCGCGAGTGCGGCTTCAACGTACGGCTAGGCGCCCGGAAGCCTGGCAAGAACCAACTGGTTCCACCCTATATTCTTACACTTTATCTTTTGGTTACTGGCTCTCTGTCTAGCTCAACGGCCAAGATCGACTTGCTATATTCAGCAATAAGGCGTCAAGCCGCAGCGCCCGGCAGCGGCGCACCCAGCTGCACCCGCAGCGCGGCATCAACGCGCTCGGCATCGACTTCGGCCTGAATTTTCTGCAGGAATTGCCACAGCACTTCGGCATCCCCCAGCGCCCGGTGACGCGAGTTGCAGGAGAGGCCGTGGCGTTCGATCAGGCTGTCCAGGTTATGGCGGCGCTGTTCCGGAAAGAGCTTGCGCGACAGTTTTACCGTGCACAACAGGCGCGGAACATAAGACAGGCCGACGCGCCCGAACTCGTGCCTGAGAAAGCCATAGTCAAAACGCGCGTTGTGCGCAATCAGGACCTTGCCCTTGAGACGTTCGAACAGGCCGGGCGCAAGCTCGGCGAAAGTGGGCGCGTGCTTCACCATCGCGTCGCTGATGCCGGTGAGCGACTGGATGAAAGGCGGAATGCCTCTTTGCGGATTCACCAGCTGGCTCCAGTTTCCCACGCGCACGCCCGCGCGCACCTCGACCAGTCCGATCTCGGTGATGCGCTCGTGCGCCGCCGCCATGCCGGTGGTCTCCAGGTCGAGGAAGATCATCGCCTGGGAAAGTGCGGGCAGGGCGGTTCGGATCATGCCGGCAATCTTACCGGACAATGCCGCCGCGACCTGACAATCCGCAATGCCGCAGCCGGTCAATTGGTGATTGCCGTGCCGCCCATTTCCAGCAAAAGCACCGCTTCTTCGTCCTTGGGCGCCGGGCCAAAGCGATGCCGCAAAGGCCGCCCCGAGGCGAGCGGATCGTCTGCGGAAAACAGGATATCGGCGACCGCACCGTTTCCAGGCACGCGCAGATCCTTGTTTTCCCAGTCGGCGTGATAGCAGAAAATCACCAGCGTTTCGCCGCTCGGAAGCGCCGCGCAGCGCACCAGGGTGCGGTCCTGCATGATATCGAGCACGCCGCGAATTCCCTGCTCCGCTTCGGCCGCATAGGCGAACTCCACATAGGTCGCGCCACAAGCCGGTGCGGCGGCGATCCAGAAAATCCCGCCCTCATCTTCCAAGCTGGGCCGCGACAGGTAGTCTGTGGGGAAGGCGATCCAGGCCACGCGCGCAGCCCTGCCGCTGCCGCGCGGGGGCGTGGCGGCGCGGCGCCACTTGAAACCGGCGCGGTCGCGCAAGGCGTCCGGCGTCTCCTGCGCTCCGCTGTGCGCGCTGCGGCACAGGCCGGATTTGTTGAAACTGTATTCCTCCATGCCCGTGATCGAACGCGTGGCGAGCCGAAAATCACCCAGCCGCGTGGTGCAGGCGCGCCAGATGTCGGACACATAGCCATCCGGCCGTTTGACGCCGAAACTCAAATCGAGCAGCAAATTGGACATGGCTTCCGAGGCATTATCGATGCATTTCCGGCAAACGCAAAACCCGCCCGCGCGCCTAAGCTTCGAATCTCAGGACACCCGGCATGCCGGTCGCAGCGTCGTCCGCGCTAAAGCCGTGCGCACCCACACCGAGCAGGCGTATCGGCCGGCGTCCGGCCTCGGTACGCTCGAGCAGGGCGAGCGCGCGCTGAACGATCTCGTCGGCATCGCGCGAGGGGGCGGCCGCGCTGTGGCTGCGCGTGACCGTGGTGAAATCGGCGTAACGCACCTTGATGGTCACGGTGCGCGCGAGCAGGCGCTTGCGCGCCAGCCACTCTGCCGTCTGGCGCGCCATGCGTATGATCTCCGCGCGTATCGCATCCAGTTGCAGCAGGTCCTGGTTGTACGTGTTCTCGCTGCTCGAGGACTTGTGCGGCCGGTCCGCCACGACCGGCCGGGCGTCCTCACCCTGGGCCAGGCGCTGCAGGACTTCAGCCAGGCTGCCGACCGCGCGCTGCAATTGCGCGGGCTCGGCCGTGCGCACATCGACCAGGCGCGCGATGCCGATTTTGCGCAGTTTTCCCGCGGTCACCGGCCCCACGCCCCACAATGCGTCCACCGGCAATTGCTGCAGAAAGGCCTCGACCCGGTCCGGCGAAATCACCGTCAGTCCGTCGGGCTTGTGCCAGCCGGAGGCGATTTTGGCGAGGAACTTGTTGGGCGCCACGCCTGCAGAGGCCGTCAGCCCGGTCTCCTCGCGGATGCGTAGTTTCAGCCGCTTGGCGACCGGCGTGGCCAGGGGCTCGCCCCAAAGATTGGTGGTGACATCGAGGTAGGCTTCGTCCAGCGACAGCGGCTCTACCAGATGCGTGCAGGAACGAAAGATTTCGAGTATCTGCTGCGAGGCTGCGCGGTAGCGCGGAAAATCGGGCTGCACGATGACGAGCTCCGGACACAGGCGCACAGCGCGCGCCGTGGGCATGGCCGAACGCACCCCGTAGGCGCGCGCTTCGTAGCTGGCGGCGGCCACCACGCCGCGTGCGCCGGCCTCCCCGCCAACCGCCAGCGGCTTGCCGCGCAAGCCCGGATTATCGCGTTGTTCCACCGACGCGTAGAACGCGTCCATGTCAACATGGATAATGCGGCGGACATCTGCACTCACCGGATGAGCCCGCGCGCAAATCTAGACTTCGACGGCGCGTTTGTCGACGAAGCGCGTGGCGAAATGCAGAAAATGGTAGGCGTCTTCGAAATTGCTCACCAGTCCGAAGGAAATCCGCACCGCCCCGCTGCTCTTGTCGTCGATGCACTCGCGAAAATCATCCAGCGTCATGCCGCTTGGCGTGTGGGAGAAGCAGGCGCTGAGTTCCTCCTCGGAAATTCCCAGCGCCACCTCGCCACCGCCCGGGTTGCAGAAGCAACCGGTGCGCAAAGAGATCTTCATGGCGTTGGCCCGCTCTTCCACGATCCGATGATCGATGAACTGGCCGTCCTTGTCGAAAATATTGAATGCGAGCGTACCGCCGCGCGCCTCCGTCGTAGCCGGTCCATAGATGCGCACCACCGCCCGCCCGTTGCCATGGCGCAGCGCCGCCAACTGCTCGAGCATCCAGCCGGTCAGGGCTGCAACGCGGGCGTGGATCATTGCGTAGCCGATGCCGGCCAGGTGCTTCAATCCGATTTCAATCGCAGGCGCACTCAGATAGTCCGGCGTTCCGTCCTCGAAGGCTTCGGGGCCGCTGTGCAGGTAGTGCCGGTCGCCCTTGACCGACGCCACCGTGATCGTGCCGCCGGAAAACCAGGGTCTGTGCAGCTTCGACACCACGGCTTTGCGCGCGATCAGACAGCCCGCCCCCGTCGGATAGCCGAACATCTTGTAGAAGGAAACGCAAACGAAGTCCGGTTTCACCAGTCCCAGGTCCAGGCTGTTGGCGGGCACATAGGCCGCCGCGTCCAGCAGCACGTCCCAGCCGCGCGCCTGCGCGAACTCGATCCAGTCCAGGGAATGCTGCACGCCGGAAAAATTCGATTGCGCGGGGTAGGCGAACAGCTTGTGGCTTGTTTCGCCGGGTGCGCCGAGTTGCGCGGAAAGGCCCGCCCCGTCTATGCGCATATCCGGCAGCGTCAACGGCGAATAGGTGACCGCGGCCCCGCGGGCGCGCGCGAACTCGCGTATCCCGTTGACGGAATTGTGGTTGTCCAGTGTCAGCAGGAAGCGGCTGGCGGCGTCGAACGGATAGGATTCGCCCACCAGTTTGAGCGCGCCGGTCGCATTGCGCGTGAGAACGACAATGTACTCATGCGTGGACGCGTTGAAAAACTCATGCACTGCGCCGCGCGCGCGCTCGAGCAGCCGCGTGGCCGGCGCGGAGGCAGGACTGGAGGAGTGCGGGTTCCCGAACACCTGCGCAAGCAGCATATGCATGTGTTCTTTGATCTGCGTGCCGGCGTACAGGCCGGCCCCGGTGTAATCCAGGTAGCAATGCCCCTGCCGATCTAGCTGCGCATACTGCTCATGCCGCAGCGCTTCGATTGCCGTCGTATTCCAGTAGTCCGGATGCTGTTCGAGAAACGAAGCTTCGGCTTCGGAAAAGGAGTCCATGCTTGCCCTGACGTCTATTACAAAACGGCTTTCACGGCGAGTTCCTAACCTACTTCACGCCGGTCGCGGTAACGATAAACCAGCAGCATCAGGGGCGAGAATGCGCGCAAAATGCCGTGCAAGGGCAGCGGCGTCGGCTGCGTGAACGGCAACAAGGCAAGCTCGCCGTCCGCTGTGCCGCGCACGGCTTTCGCAAGCTCGCGCCCTGCCGAGAGCGCCAGCGCGACCCCGCGGCCGTTGCACCCGGCCCAGGCATAGGCGTCGGCCCCGAGCCGGTGGAAGCGCGGCGTGTAGTCCGGCGTCATGCCGATGTAGCCGTTCCAGATGTAGTCGAAGCTTACGCCGCCGATTTGCGGAAACAGCCGTTCGATACGCTTCGCGACCATCGCCTTGGTGCGCCGCGCCTTGTCGAATGGAGTAATCACGGCGCCGCCGGTCACCAGGCGGTGGCGCGCATCGTAGCGGCAGAAATGCAGTTCACCGTGGGTATCGGACATCGCCTGCCGGCCGGGCAGGACGCTGCGGCGCACCTCTTCCGGGAGAGGCTGCGTCGCCATCTGCCAGGAGAAAGCCGGAATGAATTCACGCGCAATCGCAGGAGCAAGCGCGCGCGAGAACTCGCCCGTATAGGCGCCGGTCGCGAGCACCAGCGCGCGCGCCGAGACCAGACCCGCCGGCGTATGCACTAGCCAGCGCCCGCCTTCGCGCGCGTAACGCAGGACAGGCGAGTGCGCATAGATGCGCCCGCCTGCGCCTATCACCGCCTGCGCCAGGCCGCGCGCCAGCGCCAAAGGGTTGATGTGCCCGCCGGTCGGGTTCCACCAGCCGCCGTGCCAGGCATCCGAACCGAGCAGCTCGCGCATCCTTTGCGCCGACAGCAGTTCTGCCGGCGCCCCCAGCCGCGACCATTGCGCCACACGGCGCGCGGCGATTTTCATGCGCCCCGGCGTGTGCGCAGGCTGGATCCAGCCCGTCTGTTCGGCTTCGGCCGCAATAGCGTGTTCGCGCACCGTGTCGAACAGCAGCGCCGCGCTGTCGCGGATGAGCCCGGCGAAGCGCTCGCCGGCGGCCCCGTAACGCTTGATCAGTTCATCCGGATCGACGCGCGACAGGGTCGGGATCACCTGGCCGTTGTTGCTGCCCGACGCCCCCCATCCAGGCTCCATCGCCTCGACTACGGCAACGTCTACTCCAGCCTTGCGCAAATACAGGGCCGTCGACAGACCGGTAAATCCGGCGCCGATCACAATCACATCCGCCGTCAGCGCCCCCTGCACGCTGGTCAGCGCCGGGCCCGGGGGCGTGACGGCGGCCCAGAGCGAGCGCGGCCACGCAATCTCCCCGGTGTTCATCGGTACGCTCCTGCTTTGAGTTTCACGTCTTCACTTCTGCGCGGCAGCACAGCCGGCCAATCATGTTAGCCAGACCCAGGTGCAAGGGCAATCTTTTCTGCGCATCTTTTCTGCGCGCAAACGCAGGCGGCGCGCGCAGTTTCGACCCGCAGTTTCGACCTAGTGCCTGCGGCCGTTCTTCTTCTTGTCAGGTCAAATGCAATCGGCCATACTGTCGCGGCTGCCGGTTTCATTTGTCGAACGATCATCTGGGAGAAATCCGTTTGTCACTAAACCAGGTAATAGGTGCAGATCATGCCGTTGTCGCCGTGCGCGATCTCGATGCAGCCGCCGAAACATGGCGCAGCCTCGGTTTCACCGTCTCGCCGCGCGGCACCCATAGCCCGCAGCTCGGCTCCGCCAACTACACCATCGTCTTCGACATCGATTACATCGAACTCCTGGGCGTTTTGGCCGATACGCCGCACAACGCGCCTACCCGGGCGTTTCTCGCCCAGCGCGAAGGCGTAGAGCGCGTCGCGTTTACGGCGCGCGACTCGGCGGCCGGCGTGGCCGAGCTCCAGGCCCGCGGCATAGCCGCACTCGGCCCGATCGACTTTGGCCGGCCGGTCGATCTGCCCGATGGCGGCAAGTCGGAAGCCCGCTTTCGCGTCATGCATTGGCCAGTCGATGAAAGACCGGGGGGATTGCGCATTTTCGCCTGCCAGCACCTGACGCGCGAAGCGGTCTGGATCAAGTCGCTGCAGAGCCACGCGAACACCGCGCACCGGCTGATGCAGATTGAAATGCTGACCCCGGACCCGCAAGCCGCGGGGGCGCATATGATGCGCCTGATCGATCAGCCGGCCGAAGCGCTGGCCGATGGGGCGGTGCGCGTTCAATCCGGTGGAAACCGCGCAGACTTCATTTTTCTCGATCACGCCACGCTGGCAAAACGCCATCCCGGCGTCCCTCTTGAGGGCTTGCCCGCGGAGGGCGCCGTCGGCCTGCGCATCGGCGTCGCGGATGTGGCCGCGGCCGCGAAGGCCGTTGGACCTGCAGCCATCGCCGGCGAACGCGGCGTGACCGTCCCGGCCTCCGCTGCGACCGGCGTTATGATTAGCTTCGAAGCAACATGATGTAGCGCTGCCGGCTGCGTCTCTAGGCCGTCTGAGTTCATTTTCCCCATAATTCGTGAGGTGTTCCCATGATTTCCATTGCCCGCCCTAACATCACCCGCCGCCTGATCCGCCAGGGCTTCGGCGCACTCGCGCTCTTTGCCAGCCTGTCGGGCACACTAGTCGCAGCCGAGCCGCAGCGTGGCGGCGTGGTCAACGTGCTGATGAGTTCGGAACAGCGCATCCTGAATCCGGCGCTGCGGGCCTCGACCGGCGTCTACCTTATAACCTCCAAGATCATGGAGCCTCTGGTCGACCTCGATGCAAAGGGCCTGCCCCAGCCGATGCTGGCGACGAGCTGGTCGACTACCCCCGACGGCAAGACCATCAGCTTCAAGCTGCGACAGGGCGTGACCTGGCACGACGGCAAGCCGTTCACCTCGGCCGATGTGCAGTTCACGGCGATGGAAATGTGGAAGAAGCATCTCAACTACGGCTCAACCCTGCAACGCCATCTCGAGGCGGTGGATACGCCCGACGCCCACACGGCGGTGTTCCGCTATTCCCGCCCGATGCCGCTCGACCTGCTGCTGCGCGCGCTGCCCGACCTGGGTTACATCGCGCCGCGCCATGTTTTCGAGGGCACCGACATTTTGAAGAATCCGGCGAATACCGCGCCGATCGGCACCGGCCCGTTCAAATTCGTCCAGTACGAGCGCGGACAGTTCATCATCGCCGAACGCAACCCCAACTATTGGAAGAAGGGCTTTCCTTACCTCGACCGTATCGTTTGGCGCATCATCACCGACAAATCGGCGGCGAGCGCGGGAATCGAATCCGGACAACTGCACGTCGCGCCCTACTCGTCGCTGCCGCTCGCCGATCTGGACCGCTTGAAGAAGGACGCGCGCTTCGAAGTGACCACGCGCGGCAACGAGGGCAACGGTGTCACCAACACGCTCGAATTCAATCACCGCCGCAAGGAACTCGCGGACATCCGCGTGCGGCGGGCGATCGTGCATGCGCTCGACATCGATTTCTTCTGCAAGAATTTCCTCTACGGCTTCGGCAAACGCGGTACCGGGCCGATACCGACTTCCTCGCCCGAGTTCTATCCGCAGGACATGCCGCAGTATTTGTTTGACAAGGCGAAAGCCGAGGCGCTGCTCGACGCTGCGGGCTACAAGCGCGGCGCCGACGGCAAGCGCTTCGCGGTGCGGCTGCTGCCCGCGCCCTGGGGCGAAGACATCAGCCTCTGGGCCACGTTCGTGCAGCAATCGCTCGCCGGCGTCGGCATCAACGTGGAGATCGTGCGCTACGACGCCGCCGGATATCTTACCAACACCTACAAGGACTGGAATTTCGACATTTCCACCGGCTGGCATCAGTACCGCAACGATCCGGCAGTCTCCACCACGGTCTGGTACCGCTCGGGCAGCCCCAAGGGCTCGCCCTGGACCAACCAGTGTGGCTGGGAATCGGTGGCGATCGACAAGCTCATCGACGACGCTGCGAGCGAACTCGACCCGAAGAAACGCAAAGCGCTGTATGCGCAGTTCGTCAAGGCGGTGAACACCGAGGTGCCGATCTGGATGGCGATCGAGCGCCAGTTCGTCTCGGTGGTCAACAAGTCGCTGCACAATCATTCGAACACCACGCGCTGGCCGTCCAGCCACTGGGCTGACCTGTGGATCGAGAGGTGATCAATGCGCGTCCTGGCGCTGGCGGGGCGTCGGCTGCTGTCGAGCATACCGACGCTGCTCATCATCCTGGTCGGGCTGTTCCTCCTGCTGCAACTCGCGCCCGGCGATACGGTGGACGCGCTGGTTGCGCAAATGGGCGGCGGCGACCAGAAGATGGTGGAGCAACTGCGCCGCTTCTACGGTCTGGACGCGCCGGTCGCGGTGCAACTGGGGCGCTACATGTTGCGCCTGGTGCAGCTCGACCTGGGTTACTCGGCGATCTACGGCAAGCCGGTCGCGAACGTGATCCTGGAACGCCTGCCCGCGACGCTGCTGCTGATGGGTTCGGCGCTCTCGTTCGCGTTCTTTGCCGGTATCGCGCTTGGGATAGTCGCCGCACGCAGGGTCAATAAGTGGCCTGATACGCTGATCTCCACGCTGGGCCTGGTTTTCTATGCGACGCCCTCGTTCTGGTTCGGCCTCATGGGGATCGTCGTATTCGCGATCAAGCTCGCCTGGCTGCCCTCCGGGGGATTCGAGACGGTGGGCGCCGGCTACACCGGGCTCGCGCGCGTGCTCGATATTGCGCGCTACCTGGTTCTGCCGACGATGACGCTGGCGCTTATCTTTCTTGCCATCTATCTGCGTATCATGCGCGCCTCCATGCTGGAGGTGCTCACGCTCGATTTCGTGCGCACCGCGCGCGCCAAAGGCGTCACCGAGCAGGCCGTCATCGTGCGCCACGTGCTGCGCAACGCGCTGCTGCCGGTGGTAACCCTGATTGGATTGCAGGCGGGCACCATGCTCGGCGGTTCGGTTGTTGTCGAGAGCGTGTTCGCGCTGCCGGGCCTGGGCCGGCTCGCCTACGAAAGCGTGGTGCAGCGCGACCTCAATACGCTGCTGGGCATCGTGTTCGTCTCTGCCCTGCTGGTGATCAGCGTGAACTTCATGGTCGATCTCATCTATGCGCGGCTGGACCCGCGCATCAGCTGAGGCGCGGCCGCATTCGAAACGGAGGCTGTCACGACATTCTGGCGACTCTATGCGCGCAGCCCGGCTGCGCTGGTCGGCCTGGTTTTGCTGATTCTGGTCATCGCCATGGCCTTGACCGCCGGTGTTCTGTTTCCCAAAAATCCGCTCGGGCTTGCCGGACCGCCGCTGATCTGGCCATTCCAGGACGCGCGCTTTCCGCTCGGCACGGACAACTCCGGGCGCGATATCGCCGCACAGATTTTCTATGGCGCGCGCATCTCCTTGCTGATCGGTCTCGCCGCGATGGCGCTGGCGATTTCGATCGGCGTCATTCTGGGCGCGCTGGCCGGCTTCTACGGCGGTCTCGCCGACGACATTCTGATGCGCATTACCGAAGCGTTTCAGACGCTGCCCAATTTTCTGCTGCTGCTGATGCTCGTCGCCGTGTTCGGGTCAACGCTGACCACGGTGACCATCGCGATCGGCCTGGTCTCCTGGCAGGCGCCCGCCCGTCTTACGCGGGCCGAATTCCTGTCGCTGCGCACGCGCGAGTTCGTCCAGGCCGGCCGCACCATCGGGCTGAGCGACGCGACGCTGATTTTCCGCGAGATCCTGCCCAACGCGCTGCCGCCGGTCATCGTCTATGCCAGCGTGGTGATGGCCGTCGCCATCCTGCTCGAGAGCGCGCTCGCTTTTCTCAATCTTTCCGATGCCAACGTCGCCTCCTGGGGCAATCTGATCGGCCTGGGCCGCAACGTGCTGCGCTCCGAGTGGTACGTCTCCGCCATCCCGGGCGTTGCAATTCTGCTCACCGTGCTCGCCGTCTCGCTGGTCGGCCAGGGACTGAACGACGCCCTGAACCCGAGACTGCGCGGAAGATGAGCACCACGCTCGCGATCGAGAATCTGTCCGTCGCGCTGCCGCAAGGTGCCGACCGGGCGCTGGCCCTGGGCGGGGTCTCACTCGCCTTGCGCGAGCGGGAGATACTCTGCGTCGTCGGCGAAAGCGGCTCGGGCAAGTCGATGACGGCGAATGCCATCATGCGGCTCCTGCCCGTCGGCGTCGGCGTCTCCGGCGGCGCAATCCGCTTCGAGGGCCGCGACATTCTTGCACTGCCCGAGGCTGAAATGCGCCACCTGCGCGGCCGGCGCATCGCCATGGTGTTCCAGGAGCCGATGACCGCGCTCAATCCGCTGCGCGCGATCGGTGACCAGATCGGCGAAATGTTCCGCACCCACACCGGCTTGGGCCGGGCCGCAATCGACGCGCGTATCCTCGGACTGCTGGACGAGGTTCGCCTCCCCGATCCGCGCTCCGTCGCGCGCGCCTATCCGCACGAACTCTCCGGGGGACAGCGCCAGCGCGCGATGATCGCCATGGCGCTTGCTCTGGAACCTACGGTTTTGATCGCAGACGAGCCGACGACTGCGCTCGATGTAACGACGCAGGCGCAGATCCTGCGTCTGATCCGCGATCTGCAGCGCAAGAAGGGCACTGCCGTCCTGTTCATTACGCACGACTTCGGCGTCGTCGGCGAAATCGCCGACCGGGTGGCGGTGATGCAGAATGGTCAGCTGGTGGAGGAAGGCTACACTGCGGATGTCCTCGACCGGCCGAAGCATTCCTATACGCGCATGTTGCTCGCTGCCGTACCCCCGCTCACCGCGCCACCCGCAAGGCCGGTCTCGGCCGAGACGGTCCTGAGCATAGACCGGATTTCCAAAACCTATCTGACACGGGGCTCGGGTCTCCGCAAACGCAGCACCCTGGCGCTGGACCAGGTGACGCTGGCGCTGCCCAAGGGCTCGACGCTGGGCATCGTGGGCGAAAGCGGCTCCGGAAAATCGACGCTGGCGAAGTGTCTGGTCCGGCTGGTCGCGCTGGATGCCGGCGCCATACGCATGGGCGAACTCGACATTGCGCATCTCTCGCGCCGCGAAGCCAAGCACGCGACCGGGCGCATACAGATGGTGTTTCAGGATCCCTACGGCTCGCTCAACCCGCGCCGGCGTGCCGGCGACCTCGTCGCGCAGGGGCCGATTGCGCATGGCGTGCCGCCTGCGCATGCGCGCGCCCGCGTCAAGGAACTGTTCGCGCTCGTCGGCCTGGATCCGGCCGCAACCGAGCGTTTTCCGCATGAATTCTCGGGCGGGCAGCGCCAGCGTATCGGCCTCGCGCGCGCGCTGGCGCTGGAACCGGAGATCCTGGTCGCCGATGAGCCCGTTTCCTCGCTGGATGTCTCGGTGCAGGCGCAGGTGCTGGAGCTGCTGGCGCAGCTGCGCGTCCGGCTCGGACTGTCCATGGTATTCATCACGCATGACTTGCGCGTTGCCGCGCAGATCTGCGATCGGGTCGCGGTGATGAAAGACGGCCGCGTCGTGGAGGAAGGGCTCGCCGCGGACGTGTTCAGTGCGCCGCAGGACGCCTACACGCGGGCGCTGATCGATGCGATCCCGCAACGGCGTCAGCCACCGGGCGCAGCTGCAATTGCGCAGAGCCTATGAGCGGGCGGGCGATTTTCGCAGCGAGCTACAGCGAGGCGCGCAGCAAATTCCTAGCCGCGGCACGCGCCAGCGGCGCTCAATTGGCGCATTACCATCATCCGGGCGCACAAGGCCCGCAAGGCGAAGCGCTTTATCTGGATGCGGCCACGCTCGGTGATCCCGGCGCGCCGAACGTGATGGTGATCGGCTGCGGCACGCATGGCATCGAAGGCTATGCGGGCTCCGCGGCGCAAAGCGCGTGGATGCTCGATGGCGGCGCAAAACGCATTCCGGCGGGCACGGCCGTGGTGCTGCTGCACGCACACAATCCCTGGGGCTTCGCCCACGGACAGCGCGTCACCGAGGAAAATGTCGATCTCAACCGGAATTTTGTCGACCACACCAAGCCCTATCCGGCGAACCCGGGCTACGCCGAACTGCATGCCGGAATCACGCCCGAGTGCTGGGATGAAGCATCGATCAGCGGGGTTTTTTCCGCGCTCGACGCGTTCCGCAACAGCCGCGGCGAACAAGCGTTTTCGGATGCCTACAACGGCGGGCAGTATTCGCATCCGGACGGGCTGTTCTTCGGCGGCGAGCGCGCGCAATGGGCGAACCGGGCATTTCGCAACGCGGTGCGCGCGCACGCGGGCCACGCGCGGCGCGCGGGTATCATCGATCTGCACACCGGCATCGGGGCATTTCTCGACCACGTATTCCTGTGCTTTCACCAGCCCGGCTCGCCCGCCTACGAAAGGGCACGCGCCTGGTGGGGCGAGCGCGCGGTCAACCGCCAGGGCTCAACGCACAAGGCGCTGGCGCATTACAGCGGACTTTTGGTCGACGCCTTCCAGGCGGAACTGCCGCAGGCTGAAACCACGGCGGTCGTGATCGAATTCGGCACGCGCACACGCGTTGAGATGCAGCGCGCCACCATTTCGCTGTCCTGGCTGCGCCGCTACGAGGTGCACGCCCCGGCGCGCGCGCGCAAAGTGCGCGCCGACTATGTGGAAGCCTTTTATCCGAGCGAGCCGCAATGGCGCGAGGCCGTGCTCGCGCAGTCGCGCGTGTTCATCGACCAGGCGGTGGCCGGTATCGGGTCGTGACGCCTGCGCAAGCCCGGCGGTCGGCTTGCTCCGGCTGACTACTGAAACGGCTCGGCGCGCTTGAGCAGTTCTTCCAGCCCGGGCTCATTCGGATTGCGCGGTTTGCCCGGGTGGATGATGGACACCTGGCAGCTTTCGGCAGCCTCTACCAACTGCGCATAGGTGCCAGCATTGATGTCGGCGATATAGGCCTGCTTGTTGTTGTCGTAGGCAAACATCTTGCTGTTGAGCGTGGTGCACTCGTTGCAGGTCGAGCAACGCGGGGTTTCGATGTAAGCCTCGTCGGGCGAGCGTTGCGGCTCCTCCGCGACTGCGCTGGCCGCTGCGCCAGTCGCCGCGGCGGGTGCCGCGGCGGGTGCCGCGGCCGCGCTCCCGGCCGCCACCGGCGCAACCACAGCGTGGGCTTCCGCTTCCTGTTTCATGCGCTCTTCCCAGGCGCTGCGTTCGCGCGCGAGCAGCTTTTCGGCGTGCGAGTTATGCACCCCGCCCAGTTCCTGCAGGCTGTGCCACATTTCCCGGCAGCGGCGCGCTTCGCGGATCAGGCGCTCGTCGACAATCACGCGCTGCAGCACATTGTCCGCGTCGACCATCAGCAGGCTGGGAACCTTGTCCGGCAGGCCCTTGCGTTCGCGCGTCAACGACTCGTCCACGGGTATCATGCTGCCGTTCCATTTCTCCCGCGGCACGCGCGCAAGATGCCGGGCATAACGCCGGTCGCTGGCGATAAAGTCCACCAGGGTGAAAGCGATATCCTCCGACACCCGCTGGTGCTCCTCGTTCTCGTAGGCGAAGCCCTGCACCGGCCAGTCCAGATCGACTTGCGAATTGGCTTCGAGGTAAAAACGCGCTGCCCAGTTCGGGCCCGCGGACGGATCGTAGGCAAACGCCGGGAAGGCGCGCGATTCCATCGCCGCAGCCGACATCAGATAGGGCGGCAGTTCGGAAGCTTTGGCGTTCGCGCCGGAATAGACGCTGAACAAGGCGGGTCCGCGATAGGCGAGGCCGCGCAACATGCGCTCGCGGAAGCGGTAAAGGTTCGAACTGGAGGATTGCAGCACATAGACTTCGTTCAGGCCTATGGCCATGTTGGCGATCTGCCTGCTGCGCATGCCTGCGGCAAGATTGCCTTCGGCCGACGCCTCCAGGATGTCGTCGAGCTGCAGCAGCACCTTGATCGGCAGACCCGAGGAGAGAATTTCCATCAGTTCGGCGTGCTCTTCGGCCAGCATCTTTTCCGCATTGACGCATACCAGGTAGTCCGGAAACGGCGCCAGGTCCTGCGGATCGAGTCCGTTCGCGCCGAACTGCTCGAACAAGGCGTCATGCTTGGATTCGCTGTACTGCCCGTCGATTTCGAGTTCGGCGATGGCGATCGCCTTGGCCAGCTCGATCAGCCTGGGCATGCGCTCGCGAAATGCGGCGAGTGCACCGGCACAGCTGTCGAAAAGAAACGAGTAGGGTTTGGCCGCGGCAGTCTTCTTCGCAGCCGCATCGGCGCATGGATAGAATTTCTGCGCGCCGAGGACCGCGAGCAGTTCGCGTATGCGCTTGCGCCGGCTTTCGGGAAACTCGACCTTCGGCAGGGCCTTGGCGAGCAGCTTCGACATGGCGTCGAAATCGAAGGCTTCGCCGAAGCCGCTGCCCACGGATTCTTTCAGATGTTTCGCACTGCGGCCGGCTTCGGAGCGCTGGAAATCCGCCTTGAGAATATCCGAAAGCTTGAGCACCAGCCGGTCCAGATCCTTGCGGAACGCCTCGGACTTCTGTTTCTGCACCGCGCTCCAGGCGTGCTGCAGCAGGCGCGCGGGCAAGGCTGCATCGCAATCGGCCAGTACACCGTCAATTTTTAGCGCCGCGCGCGTGCGCTTCAGGCTGTCTGCGAGCGATTTGTCGCCGTCCTTGGCGAGGCGCTGGGCTGCCTTGTCCCACAGCGCGGACAGTGCCCCGTTCGCGCCGCCTGCGAGCAGAACGCGGATTTCCTGCTCCATGCGCAAAGCGTGTTTGCGGATGCGCTCGGCATCGCTGCCGCGCGCGGCGCTGGCGAGGGCTGCGTCTACGAGGCCCGACAAGGACTGCACGAACAGCTTATCGGATGGCTGGGCGATCAGCACCAGCGGAAAATCGTAGCGCAGCTGGGTGAGCTCGCGATAGCCGGCGAATAGCGCCGGTCGCAGTTTCAGCCCGTCGACTGCGTCCAGATGCTCGCCCGGCCGCCTGCCGGTCAGGAAAAAAGCAATATGTGCCTGGGTGTCCGCTTCCATGATTTGTCAACCTGCCTTGCTGATGGGTGTGATCGGTTTGCGCGCACGGCGCGCCGGCGTATTAGGCTGCTTTCTGTTCCGCGCCCTGCGGCCAGACCGTGTACTTGTCCAGTTCCGCATTGAGTCCCGCGCGGGTCAGATCGGGCGTGCGCAACTTGTCGGTCTGACGCAAGTCCTCGTAGCAGGGAACCGCCGGGTTGTTGTACAGAATCCCGACGGGGATGATCTCGGTGTTGGAGGCGATTTCGCGCGCCCGGTCGATGTTCAAGGGGTCGTGCTCCAACTGGTTCTTGTACACC
>CAKKSJ010000260.1 GCA_919902965.1 Burkholderiales bacterium | reverse complement strand
AGGACTTCGCCAAGCGGGACCAGGAAATGCAGAAGATGGCCGAGCAGATCCGCAAGTTGCAGGAGACGCTGGAGAAGAACTCGGTCACCATGGGCGAAAATGAACGTCGCAGCAAGGAACGCGAATTCGCCGAACTGAACAAGGATTTCCAGCGCAAACAACGTGAATTTCGTGAAGATCTGAACCAGCGGCGCAACGAGGAACTTGCGGCGGTACTCGAGCGCGCCAACCGCACCATCAAGGCCATTGCCGAGTCGGAGAAATACGACATCATCTTCCAGGAGGCAGTCTACGCCAGCCCGCGCATCGACCTCACAGACAAGGTGATCAAGGCCCTGGAAGACAAGCCGGCAGGGAAATAGCCGGTACCGATGGCTACGGCCAAGAAATACCGCCTGGCCCAGATCGTCGAACGCTTCGGTGGGGAGATCATCGGCAACCCGCGCACGCCGATCAGCCAGGTTGCCACGCTTGAGCACGCCGGAGCACAGCACATCGCCTTCCTCGTGCACGGCAAATACCGCAAGCAACTTGCGGGCACGCACGCCGGCGCGGTGATTCTCGGCACAGCGGACAGCGCGCTTACCGAACTGCCGCGCATTGTTTGCGACGATCCTTACCTGTATTTCGCCAAAGTCTCGTCTTTGTTCAATCCGCCCCCGCTGGCCAGTCCGGGGGTGCACAGGACCGCCGTCGTCGAGCGTGGGACCCGGGTTCCGGCCAGCGCCAGCGTGGCTGCCGGGGCGTATATCGGGCGGAGGGTGAAGCTGGGCAAAGGGGTGGTAATCGGGGCCGGCTGCTACCTTGGCGACGGCGTAGAGCTCGGTGCGGCCAGCAGGCTCAATGCGCGCGTAACGATCTACGCGGGTTGTCGCCTCGGGGAACGGGTGTTGGTGCATTCCGGTGCCGTGATCGGCGCCGATGGGTTTGGTATTGCGTGGGACCACGACAATTGGCGCAAGATCCCGCAGATTGGAGGCGTGGCCATCGGCAACGACGTCGAAATCGGCGCCAACACCTGCATAGACCGGGGCGCGCTGGAGGACACGGTAATCGAAAACGGGGTCAAGCTGGACAATCTGATTCAGATAGGGCACAACGTGCGTGTCGGCGCGCATACCGCCATTGCCGGTTGCACCGGCATAGCCGGCAGCACGCACATCGGCAAGCACTGCATGATAGGCGGCGCCGCCAATATCGTGGGACACTTGGATATTGCCGATCACGTCATCATCCACGCCGCCGCGGTGGTGACGAAGTCAATTCGAAAAGCCGGCGCCTATGGTGGCCACCCGGCCGAAGACAGCCGCAGCTGGGCACAACACACGGCCATGCTGCGCAATTTGGACTCGCTGCTTGAACGGTTACGCAAGATTGAGCAACACCTGTCAACGCGGGAGAAGAAAACTTGAATATCCAGGAAATCCTAGAGTACCTGCCGCACCGTTATCCATTTCTGCTTATCGACCGTGTGATCGAATGCGAATTGGGGAAACGCATCCGGGCATTGAAAAACGTAAGCGTCAACGAACCCTATTTCAACGGCCATTTTCCGTATTACAAAGTCATGCCCGGGGTACTCATCGTCGAAGCCATGGCGCAGGCTGCTGCAATCCTGTCGTTTCGTACCATGGGTATCAAGCCAGACGATAAGTCCGTGTACTATTTTGCCGGGATCGACCGGGCGCGTTTCAAGAAGCCGGTCATGCCCGGAGACCAGCTGGAGCTGGAGGTGAGCATCGTGCGCACGGTGCGCAACGTGGTCAAATACGCCGGAAAGGCCTATGTGGGGGAGACGCTGGTAGCCGAAGCCGAGCTGCTCTGCACCCTGCGACCGATATAATGATCCATCCGAGCGCCATCGTAGATCCCCGCGCCAGGCTGGGAGAAAACGTCAGCATCGGCGCCTACAGCATAGTCGGCGAGCACGTGGAGATCGGCAGCGACACCTGGATCGGCCCGCACGCGGTAATCGAAGGGCATACCCGGATCGGCAAGGGCAACCGCATTTTTCAGTTTACTTCGCTCGGTGCGGTGCCGCAGGACATGAAATACGCAGGCGAAGCGACGCGGCTGGAAATAGGGGACGGCAACACCATACGCGAATTCTGTACTCTCAATTGCGGCACCGCCCAGGATGCGGGCGTGACCCGTCTCGGCAACGACAACTGGATCATGGCTTATGTGCATATCGCACACGACTGCCAGATCGGCAGCCATGCTATTTTTGCCAACAACGCCCAGCTCGCCGGACACGTGCATGTCGGCGATTACGCGATACTCGGCGGCTTCACCGGCGTGCACCAGTTCGTGCGCATCGGCGCCCACAGCTTCACCGCCATCGCGACAGTGCTGGTACATGATTTGCCGCCCTATGTGATGGCGGCGGGCGATACGGCCAAGGCTTATGGCATCAATAGCGAGGGACTGCGCCGGCGCGGCTTTACTGCGGCCGCGCTGGCCGAGATCAAGCGCGCATACAAGACGCTCTACAAATCCGGCCTGACCCTGGATCAGGCCAAAGCGCAGCTTGCCGAACAGGCCGGGACTTGCGCCGAAATCGGCCTGCTCAGCGAATTTCTGCAGTCCTCGACCCGCGGGATCGTACGCTGACGTGGGGGAAGGGCAACTCAGCATCGGCATGGTCGCCGGAGAAGCATCGGGCGATTTGCTGGGCGCGCATTTGATCGAGGCCTTGCGCACGCACTTGCCGCAAGCCCAGTTCATAGGCATCGGTGGCCCGAAAATGCAGGCGCAGGGACTGAGCAGCCTGTTTCCGATGGAGCGCCTGTCGGTACGCGGTTATGCCGAAGTGTTGCGGCACTACCCCAGCCTGGTGTGGATGCGTCGCAAGTTAAGACTGGCGCTGCTTGAAGCCCGGCCGCAGTTGTTCATCGGCGTCGACGCACCGGATTTCAATCTGGGTCTGGAAGCCGGGCTAAAGCGCGCCGGCGTGCCGGTAGTGCACTATGTCAGCCCTTCAATCTGGGCCTGGCGCGCCGGCCGCATCAGCGCTATTGCGCGTTCGGTCGATCATGTGCTGACTTTGTTTCCGTTTGAAGCGGAGATTTATCGCAAAGCGGGGATAGGTGCAAGCTACGTCGGCCACCCGCTGGCCGACTTGATTCCGGAGCAGGACCAGACGGCCATCACTCGCGAGCGACTCAGAATTGCGCCGGAACGCAAGGTGTTCGCCTTGCTGCCGGGCAGCCGCCAGTCCGAATTGCGCTATATGGCGGACACCTTCATCGCGACTGCCAAGCTGCTGGCGCAGAAAATCGAGCGGCCGCTGTTTCTGGTCCCCCTGGTCAGCCGGGAAACGCGCGAGATTTTCGAAGCCGCCATGTATCGGGCCGACGCGGGCGAGCTGCCTCTGACCGTATTGTTCGGACATGCACGCGACGCCCTCGCCGCAGCCGATGTGACCCTGGTGGCCAGCGGCACGGCGACCCTGGAGGCAGCGCTGCTGAAGAAACCCATGGTGATCACCTACAAGATGGCCGGGGGTAGCTGGCTGCTGATGCGGCGCATGGGCTACCAGCCCTATGTTGGCCTGCCCAACATCCTCGCCGGAGAGTTTGTCGTACCCGAACTGCTGCAGGCTGACGCAACGGCGGAAAACCTGGCGCAGGCTTTGCTCAATGCGCTCAACGACAACGTGGTGCGCGAGCGGCTGCCGCAACGCTTTACCGCACTGCATCGCCAGCTCAAGTGCAATACCGCGGAGCAGGCGGCCAGGGCGGTGCTGCCTTTGCTCGGGCAAGCAGCTCCGCAACCCGCATGAACCTCATTTGCGGCGTCGACGAAGCGGGGCGGGGGCCGCTCGCCGGCCCGGTCTACGCTGCCGCGGTCATCCTCGACCCGGGCGCGCAGATCGCCGGCCTGGCCGATTCCAAAACCCTGTCCGCATCCCGCCGGGTAGATCTGGCGGAGCAAATCCGCGAGCGCGCGCTTGCCTGGGCAATCGCCTGGGCTACGGTGGCCGAGATCGACAGCATCAATATCCTGCAGGCGAGCCTGCTTGCCATGCGCCGTGCGGTGGAGCAATTGCGCGTGGCACCTGGCGAAGTGCTGGTCGACGGCAACCGCTGCCCGGTTGTCGGATATCCGGTCAGGGCCATCGTCAGAGGGGATAGCAGCGTGCCGGCGATTTCCGCAGCGTCGATACTGGCCAAGACGGCGCGCGACGCGGAAATGCAGCGCCTGCATTTACTCTATCCGCAATACGGACTGGATCGGCACAAAGGCTATCCGACCGCCGTCCATCTCGCTGCGCTGCAAATGCACGGCGTATGCGAAATTCACCGGCGCAGTTACGCGCCGATACGCAGGCTGCTCCCGGCCTGAGCGATTCCTGCCTCGGTTTCCGCACATGCGAGATCCAGACCTGAAGCTCATACGTTCGCGCGAAAATCCACGCTTCAAAGCGCTGCGCCAGCTCGCCAATTCCACGCGCGAGCGGCGCAAGGCGGGCCTGGCGCTACTCGATGGCATGCATTTGATCTCGGCCTATCGCGCCAGCGGCGGTGTGCCCGAGCAATTGATCCTGAGCGAAAGCGGCGCGGCCAACGCAGAGGCGGCCCGCTTGGCGGGGGGCGTGGCCGCACAGCAAGTGCTGCTGCTCGCGGATGCGCTATTCAACGAAATCGCCCAGGTGGCGACGCCGACCGGTATCGTCGCACTGATACATACACCCCGGGCAGGTCCCTTGCCCGAGAAGATCGGGGACTGCGTGATGCTGGAAAACATCCAGGATGCAGGTAATCTCGGCTCCATACTGCGCAGCACCGCGGCAGCGGGAATTTTCACGGTCCTGCTTTCCCAGGGCTGTGCCTTCGTCTGGTCTCCGAAGGTGCTGCGCGCCGGAATGGGAGCGCATTTTGGTCTCGACCTATATGACGACGTCGATCTGCGCGCCGCAGTTGCCAGGCTGTCGGGACGGCTGATTTGCACCAGCGGTCAGGCCGAAACCTCACTCTATCAGGCCGATTTGCGCGGACCGCTGGCCTGGGCGTTCGGCAACGAGGGATCGGGCCTGAGCGCAGCGCTGGGCGCCGCCGCGGCCGGGCAAGTGCGCATCCCCATGCCCGGCGGCGCCGAATCGCTGAATGTCGCAGCGGCAGCGGCAATCTGCCTGTTCGAGCAAGTGCGTCAGCGAGGCTAGCGCTCGCGCGCGCCAACCACGTTTTCCGTACGGAAAAAAAACATCCGTACGGAAAACGCGCTTATGGGCAAAAGCGAAAAAGGCTTAGGATTTGCTTCTTGAACGCATCAGACGCTGTTTCTCGCGGTCCCAATCGCGTTTCTTCTCGGTCTCGCGCTTGTCGTGCTGTTTCTTGCCCCGGGCCAGTCCAATGTCGATTTTGATTCTGCCGTTTTTGTAATGCATATCGAGCGGCACCAGCGTGTAGCCGGCTCGCTCCACCTTGCCGATCAGGTGCTGGATTTCCTCCCCATGAAGCAGCAGCTTGCGCGTGCGCACCGGGTCGGGATTGATATGCGTGGATGCCGTGGGCAGGGCGCTGATGTGGCCGCCGACCATGTAAATTTCCGCGCCGCGGATAAGCACATAGGCGTCCTTTAGCTGAACCCGTCCCGCGCGTATGGCTTTGGCCTCCCAGCCCTGGAGCACCAGGCCGGCTTCATAACGCTCTTCGATGAAGTAATCGTGGAAGGCTTTTTTGTTCTGCGCGATCTTCATGGGAGCAGTATTGGTACAATCAGGCAATTTTAACAGTTGCGCCGCGTATTCATGGCCATAGTCGAAAAATCCGTTCTCATAGGCCACAGCGCGGTCGAAATGTATGCATTGGTGGCGGATGTGGACGCGTATCCGCAGTTTCTGCCCTGGTGCAGCAAAACCGAGGTGAGAATACTCGAACCGAACCGCGCTGCGGCCACCTTGCATGTCAATTACCACGGTTTGCGCCTGCATTTCACCACCGAGAATCAGATGGAGGCGGGAGCGCTGATCGACATGAAGCTCATGAACGGCCCGTTCAAGCACCTGGACGGCTACTGGCGCTTCCTTCCCCTATCGGAGCAGGCGTGCAAAATCGAGTTTCAACTGCGTTACGAGCTTTCGGGAAAATTGGTGGAGAAAATTGCCGGGCCGGTGTTCAGTCACATGGCCAACACCCTGGTTGAAGTCTTCGTCAAACGGGCCGCAGTTCTGTATGGACCGGGTTAGCGATGCGCGTCGAGCTCGTATACGCGCTGCCGCAGCAGCAGGAACGCATCACGCTGGAACTTGCGCCCGGCAGTACGCTGCTGGACGCGATCGAGGCAAGCGGCTTGCTGCAGCGTCTGCCGCAGATGGCGTTTGAACGAGCCGGAATATGGGGCCGGCCAGTCAGCCCGGAAACCGCCTTGCGAGACGGCGATCGGGTGGAACTCTACCGGCCTTTGATCGCCGACGCGAAGAAAGTTCGGCGCGCGCGCGCCGCGAAAGCCCGCAAATAGGCCCTAGTTGCAGGCGGCAGCGGCTTCCTCCCGCGCCCTCGCCGTTTCCTGCCCGACTTGCTGCTCGCTCAGGAAAACCCGCTCGCCCTTTTCGTTAATCCTGGACTGGCGCCCACCCAGCTCCAGATTGGCCACGGCCGCCTTTGCGCGCTTGCAATTTTCGGCGCGCTCGCTTGCTTTCGCTTCTTTCTGCGCCCGCTCCTTGTCCTCTTTGGCGGAATCTGCCTGGCGTTTGCGGAAGGCTTGTTCCTGTTCAGCCACGGTCTTGGGGCCAGAACTGGCCGTATCCTTCTTGGAATCGCCTTTGGCATCCTTTGCCGGCGGCTTGGGTGCGCGCGGCGCCTCCCGCAGCTTATCGGTCTTGACGTTGCTGGGCGGGGGCTTGTCCGAATACTGCACTTTCCCGTTGGCATCCACCCACTTGTACAACTGGGCAGAGGCGGACAGGGGCAGAGCCAGGCACAGCGCCAGTCCGATTGCCACCGAAAGTCGTTTCATGCGCTCAAACCTCCCATTTGGCCAAACCAGGCAAAAAATAGCGGCTTTCCGCAGCCGCGTCAAATACCCTTAACGCACCAGGCAGGGATCCGGTTTCAGGTCTTGTGTATTTGCCCGTCTCGGACAGGCGCGTATAATGCGGCTTTGCGGACAGGAGTTTTGCTTATGCGCGTCATTCAGAAAGCGCTGACCTTCGATGATGTCCTGCTCGTCCCCGCCCATTCGGTCGTTCTTCCGCGCGATGTTTCCCTCAAGACCAGCCTGACGCGCAAGATCAAGCTCAATATTCCGCTGGTATCGGCGGCGATGGACACGGTGACCGAATCGAGACTGGCCATCGCCATTGCACAGGAAGGCGGCATCGGCATCGTGCACAAGAACCTTAGCCCCAAGGCACAGGCCGCCGAAGTGCTCAAGGTCAAGCGCTACGAGTCAGGGGTGCTGCGCGATCCGATGACCGTGTCGCCCGATATCACGGTGCGCGAATTGCTCGGGCTGACTCAGCAGTACCGGGTGTCAGGTTTTCCCGTGGTCGACAAGGGCAAAGTCGTGGGGATGGTCACCAACCGCGACTACCGCTTCGAGACCAATCTGGACGCCCCGGTAAGTGCCATCATGACCCCGCGCGAACGTCTGATCTATGTGAAAGAGGGCGCAAGCCCAGAGGAAGCGCGCGCTTTGCTGCACAAGCACCGCCTGGAGCGCGTTCTGGTGGTCAATAAAAACTTTGCCTTGCGCGGGCTGGTGACGGTGAAAGACATACTCAAGGCGACCGAGCATCCGCTCGCGAGCAAGGATGAGCAGGGCAAACTGTGGGTCGGTGCCGCAATAGGCGTGGGCGAAGGCACGGAGGAGCGCGTCGAACATCTGGTGGAGGCGGGTGTAGACGTGATCGTGGTGGATACTGCACACGGTCACGCGCAAGGCGTGCTCGACCGGGTGCAATGGGTCAAGAAGAATTTCCCCGACGTGGAAGTCATCGGCGGCAACATTGCCACGGCAGCGGGTGCCAAAGCCCTGGTCGACCATGGGGCAGACGGCATCAAGGTGGGTATCGGCCCGGGCTCCATCTGCACCACGCGCGTCATCGCCGGCGTAGGCGTGCCGCAGATCTCCGCGATCCAGAACGTATACGCGAGCCTCAAGGGCACCGGCGTGCCGTTCATTGCCGACGGCGGCATTCGCTACTCCGGTGATGTGGCCAAAGCCGTGGCTGCCGGCGCGAATGCGGTGATGATGGGCAGCATGTTTGCCGGCACCGAAGAGGCGCCGGGCGAGACCATCCTCTATCAGGGCCGCTCGTACAAGCTGTATCGCGGCATGGGCTCCTTGAGCGCGATGCAGGACGGGGCCGCCGATCGCTATTTCCAGGACCCGCTCAACAACGCCGACAAGCTGGTTCCGGAGGGCATAGAAGGCCGCGTGCCCTACAAGGGCAGCGTGGTCAGCATCATCTACCAGATGGTGGGCGGATTGCGCGCCAGCATGGGCTACTGCGGCTGCGCCAGCATCGAGGACATGCGCACCAGGACGGACTTTGTCGAGATCACCTCGGCAGGCATGCGCGAATCACATGTGCACGACGTGCAGATCGTCAAAGAAGCCCCCAATTACCAAGTCGAGTGAGCTTGCCGGTCTTGCCACCCGACCCTGTGACTCAGGGCCGATCGCGCCGTATCCGGCACGACCGGCCTTTCCATTGTTGAAAGTCAGAACATGCATCAGAAAATCCTGATCCTCGATTTCGGCGCCCAGTACACGCAATTGATCGCAAGGCGCGTGCGCGAAGCAAAGGTGTATTGCGAGATACATCCCTACGATGTCAGCGGGCAGTTCGTGCGCGACTTTGACGCCAAAGGCGTAATCCTTTCCGGCAGCCACCTGTCCGTGACCGAAGACGGTACGGCGCGCGCCCCCCAGGCCGTATTCGAGCTGGGCGTACCGGTGCTGGGCATCTGTTACGGCATGCAGACCATGGCGGGTCAGCTGGGCGGCAAGGTCGAGGCGGGCAAGCTGCGCGAGTTCGGCTATGCGGAAGTCCGCGCGCGCGGACATACGCGCCTGTTCGAGGGCATCGAGGATTTTCGCACGCCCGAGGGCCACGGCATGCTCAAGGTGTGGATGAGCCATGGCGACAAGGTCACCCAGATGCCTGCCGGGTTCAAGCTCATGGCTTCCACCGAATCCTGCCCGATCGCGGCCATGGCCGACGAGGCGCGTGGTTTCTATGCGGTGCAATTTCATCCCGAGGTCACGCACACCCTGCAGGGAAGCGCAATTCTCAAGCGTTTCGTCAACGACATCTGCGGCTGCGCCGGCGACTGGAACATGCCCGACTATGTGTCCGAGGCGATCACCCGCATACGCGAACAGGTGGGAAGCGACGAAGTCATCCTCGGCCTTTCGGGCGGAGTCGATTCATCCGTTGCCGCCGCGCTGATCCACCGCGCCATCGGTAAACAGCTCACCTGCGTGTTCGTCGATCACGGGCTGCTGCGCCTGAATGAGGCCGAGCAGGTGATGGCAACCTTTGCCCGCAGCCTCGGCGTCAAAGTGATCCATATCGACGACAGCGCAACTTTTATGGCGAAGCTCGCCGGCGTCGCCGATCCGGAGCAAAAGCGCAAAATCATCGGCCGCGAATTCGTCGAAGTGTTTCAGCGCGAGGCCGGCAAAATCAAGAATGCCAAATGGCTGGCGCAGGGCACCATCTACCCCGATGTAATCGAGTCTGCCGGGGCGAAGAACAAAAAGGCGACCAATATCAAGTCACACCATAACGTCGGCGGCCTGCCCGACACCCTGCACCTCAAGCTGCTCGAGCCGCTGCGCGAACTGTTCAAGGACGAAGTGCGCGAACTGGGCGTGGCGCTCGGTCTGCCACACGACATGGTCTACCGCCATCCCTTCCCGGGGCCAGGGCTGGGCGTACGCATCCTCGGTGAGGTGAAACACGAATACGCCGATCTGCTGCGCCGCGCCGACGCCATATTCATCGAGGAGCTGCGCGCCGCGCGCGCTGCCGACGGTCAGAGCTGGTACGACAAGACCTCCCAGGCTTTCGCCGTATTCCTGCCGGTGAAGGCCGTGGGCGTGATGGGCGACGGCCGCACTTACGAGTACGTGGTGGCGCTGCGCGCAGTGCAGACGCAGGATTTCATGACCGCGCACTGGGCGCACCTGCCGCACGAATTGCTCGGCAAGGTGTCGAACCGCATCATCAACGAAGTGCGCGGCATCAATCGTGTGGTTTATGACATTTGCGGCAAACCGCCGGCGACCATAGAGTGGGAGTAGGGGGCGCTTTCTCGGCTTGACGCACGCTCGCTGGGTCGATCGGATTCATCGATCCCTACTTGCGCGACTGAACATCTCTTCCTCAACGCCCTTGCTGTGCCGGTCGTTGACTTGGGTTCGCTTTTCTCGGCACTTGCCAAGTCGCGATGCCCCGCGATCGTGGTTCGCGCGTTTCCGTCCAGATGGGACTGGAGCGCAAAGCAGTGTTGCGCGCCACGCCGGCGCACACGGTCGTCGACCCGGACCTCCCGCGCCTTCACGGTCCTCCCTGGCCTGTTTCCTCGAATGCATCCCGAACAGGTTGCACGTGGCTGTGCCAGTAGGGCACCGGCTCGAAGTACTCCACGAGGAAGTCGACGAAGCTCTTCACCTTGGGCGGCAGGAACTTGCGGTTGGGGTAGACGGCGTACAGGCTGAGCTCGGTGCTCTCCCAGTCAGGGAGGATGCGCACCAGCCGCCGCTGGCGCAGCGCCTCGCCGACCAGGAAATCGGGTTCCACGATCACGCCGAGACCGTCGATCGCCGCGTTCACCATCATGCTGCCGTTGTTTCCGCGCAGGTTCCCGGCAATGCGCACCTTGCGCTCCACGCCGCCACGCGAGAAACGCCACTCGTCCTTCCAGTTGCGGTGCATGTAGGTCAGACAGTTGTGCGCAATGAGGTCCTCGGGTGCCTGCGGCGTACCGCGCCGCTCCAGATAGGCAGGGGAAGCGCAGGGAACGGTGCGCACCCTGGAAAGACGCCGCGCAACGTAGCCGGGATCGCCCTGTGCCGCGACGCGCACCGCGAGGTCGAAGCCCTCTTCGACGAGGTCCACGTTGCGCTCGGCCAGCGCCACGTCCACGGTGACTTCCGGGTAGCGCTGCAGGTACCTGCCGATGGCGCGGTCAAGGTGGCCGACGCCGAAGCCGGCGGAGGTTGCCACGCGTAGCGTGCCGCGCGGCGTCGCCGCGCTGCTGGTCATGGAGCTTTCGGCCTCGTCGACGAGCGCAAGGATCTGGGTGGCCCGCTGGTAATAGTCGCTTCCCGCCTCGGTGAGGGAGAGCTTACGCGTCGTGCGATTGAGCAGCCGCACACCCAGGCGCGCCTCGAGCTTCGCGACGTGGCGCGTGGCCATGCCGCGCGAGAGGTCGAGAGCGTCGGCGGCGCGCGCGAAACTGCCCGCCTCGACGACGGCGGTGAACACACGCATCCCGGCCAGGGTGTCACTTGCCACTATTGTTGATCAAAAATGAACAATCTATTGCAATTATGGAGGTTTATTTCCTCTTCAGCAACGGATGTAATGCCTCCATCCGCTCCGGAATGCTTCCAGGGCGGCAGCCTCCGGAGGAGAACCGTGAACACCGATCCCCTGATTCTTGCCCCCGAGAACTACGCCCCTGCTTTGGACGTAATCGGCGTGAAAGTCACCGTGCTCGCCGAGAACGACCCCGCGCACGGCTACGGCATCACCCTGCAGCGGGGCGAGGAAGGTGCAGGGCCGCCGCCGCACAGCCATGCCTGGGACGAATCGTTTTTCGTGCTCGAAGGCAAGGTCGAATGCCAAGTCGGCGATCGCACCGCCATCGGGCTGCCGGGTACCCTGGTTCACGTGCCTGCCGGAACGCTGCATGCCTTCCGGTTCGGTGCGGGCGGGGGCAGGATGCTGGAGATTACCGGGCCGGGAAGCCGTGCCGCGCAGATGTTCGCGAGCGTGGCGAAGCAGGTGTCGCCCGGCACACCCGATGTCCCGCGGGTCGTGGGTATCCTGCGGGAGCACGGCGTCAACGTGGCCATATAGGTTAGGTCCGAGCAACCAGATCACCAAGTGGAGGATCAATTGAACACGGAGAAACTTTCACGGCGCTGGTTCCTGGCCGCCATCACCTACTTCGTGATCGGTGTCGGCTTCGGCGTGTACATGGGCGCGAGCGGCAACCATGCGCTCTTCACCGTCCATGCGCACATAAACCTGCTCGGCTGGGCGTCGATGGGGCTGACGGGCCTCCTGTACCGCGCCTTCCCGGGCGCGGCGGCGAGCAGGCTCGCCCCGTGGCATTTCTGGCTATACCAGCTGGCTGTGCCGGTGATGCTGCTCGCCGTCGCGCTCGTCTACTCCGGTATGAAGGGCGCGAGCCCGGTCGCGGGCGCGTCCTCGGTCGTGGTGCTGGTGTCGGTGCTGCTCTTCTGGTGGGCGGTCATTTCGGCACGGGACTCAGGAGCAATGCGACAGGGCGGGTCCTGAGCAACGTGCAATCGCGAGTGTTCGAGCACACTGCGTCCCAATTCGCCGATGACGTAGCGTAAGCATCCGCGGTCGGACGACCCGACGCGCTGCGCGACGTGAGGAAACAAGTGCAGCGCAACCGCCAGAGCCTCGGCCAGTCGCCCGAGGCGATGCCGGTGTACGGCACCATCGGGTCGCGCTTCAACGACGACGGCGTCACCGCGCTGTACCAGGGCATCGTGGCCGCGCTAGTTCAGTCGCTGGTGGGGGCGAAGCGGTACTCGAGAACTCCCGCCTCGCCGTTCAGGGTCTCCGAGAGCGAGCGCGTGTTGTCGGCCTTGAGCGTGCGCATCACCGTCCGGTACTCGAAGAGGCGGACGTCGCCGACCACCCGGTAATTGAGGTTGGAGACCGAAAAGCCGTGCCGGGCGACCAGCTCGCGCAGCGTGGATTCTGGCATCACGGCCTCCCGAGCGAAGCGCACCGTGAAGTTGGCGTAGAGCTCGGTGGGCATCTTGCCTTCGATCCAGCGGAACACCGATAGCGTGCCGAGCGTAAGCACCACGCCAAGTCCCGCGGCGAAGCAAAAACCGATGCCGGTCATGATG
>CAKKSJ010000259.1 GCA_919902965.1 Burkholderiales bacterium | reverse complement strand
TTCGACCTGCCCCTTAGGAGGGGGCCGCTCTATCCACTGAGCTACCGGGGCGAGATGGGCAATTCTATACGAAATCGGCCGCCGCTTTGCCGCGAATCCGGCGCATAGCGCTTATAAAACCACTCTGGCGCCTTCGCTCGGCGCTTCACACACGACATTGGAACCCAGGCGCGTGAGGGCTTCCCGGGTTTCCTTCAGTTTCAGGTCGATATCGTCGTCGGTCTGGTCCGGATCATGATGGAACAGGTGCAGTCGCTTGACCTTGGCCCGCGCCGCCAGATCCGCAACCTCGCTCACACAGGAGTGCCCCCAGTCCACTTTGGACGGATACTCGTGATCGCGATAGGTGGTATCCGTAATGAGCAGGTCCGCACCGCGTATGAAGTTCGCCAACCGCTCGACGTAGGCCAGGTCGTAGCGCGGGTCCGAGGGTAGATAGAGTTCATTGTCGGTGATGTAGCAGACGGAGTGGCCGTGGCAACTGAGCCGGTAACCGAGGCAATATCCGGGATGCTTGAGCAGCAGGGTGTCTACCCGGACCGCGCCGAAATCCAGCGACTCTTCGCGCAGGTCGCGGAACACGAGTCGGGCCCCGAATTCGCGGATGGTGACCGGGAAATACACGCTTTCCATCTGCGCGGCAATCGCGCGCTCTATGGTGAGATCACCCTGGTAAGGGCCGAACACCTCGATCTGGTTGCCGCGCACATACAGCGGGCCGAAAAACGGGACCGTGTTGATGTGATCCCAGTGCGTATGCGAAACGAACACGCGCGCGAACAGACGCTGAACTTTGGTGGCGGCGAGGTGGTCGGACAGCTTCTTGATGCCGGAACCGCAGTCGAAAATATACAGCGGCTCGCCGTTGATCTCCACGCTGACGCAGGGCGTATTGCCGCCATAGCGCAGGGAGCCGGGACCCGGGACGGGGAGCGTTCCATGCACCCCCCAGTAGCTTATGGTCACTTTCTCGGACAGAATTTCTGCGATCAGACCGGGCAGGGTTTCGCGCTGGATCGGCTTGACGATGTAACCGTCCGCGCCGAGTTCCTTTGCGCGGCGGCGATCGAAATCGTAGGACTTCGACGAGCACATGATGATTTTGATCGTTGCCAGATCAGGCCTGCTGCGGATTTCCCGGCACAGCTCGAAGCCGTCCATTTCCGGCATGATGACGTCGCTGATCACGCAATCGGGCCGATCGATCGGGATTTCCCGCAGCGCCTGTACGCTGGAATCGAATGGCTTGACCGAGTGGCCGCCTTCCTCCAGCACTGCCTTCATCAGTTGCAGGATGATGGGGTCGTCGTCTACGATCAAAAACTTCATGGTCATTTATCTCGGCTGTCGCCCGGAAAACCGACTTCTTTTCGAGCACACGCGAATCGGACCCAAGCGCGCAAACCGCATCCTACTACATGCGCTCCCGCTACGGCAATTTCGCGCGACGACCCGTGTTCGCATTGATAAGTCAAGGCAAAACTGGTAGCTTGCGTGTCTCTCTCAGGGACAAGCGGCGCAGCCCGAGGCCGCGACGATAATCCAAAAATATGCAACAGGCATCGGCGCCAGCTGTTCAGGATCCGCAGGTACGGCAGGCGCATGCCGCGAACGGCGCGCCGGCGGCGATGTTGACCGGCGCATGGGACATACGCGCGATCGAGTCGCGCGCCCGGTCGCTGCAGTCACAGCTGCGGCAGCTGGCGACCGACCCGGCCCGGCACTGGGACCTATCGCTGATCCAGCGCCTGGACCATATCGGCGCCCTGCTGATCTGGCAGGCATGGGGCAAGCGCCGGCCCGCCCAGCTTGCAATCGCTGCGGGGCACGAGGTGTTTTTTTCCAATCTCGACGCAAGCAGCGTCGCCGTGCCGGCCGCGCCGCTGGACTACCTGCGGCTGGTGCGCGCCCTGGGCGCCGCGATGCTGCTCGCGGCCGAACATCTGCGCGGCATCGTACAGCTGGTGGGACAGATTTTGATCGACTCGTTTGTGCTGATCCGCCATCCGCTGCGCAGCCCCTGGCGCGAAATTTCCGCCAGCGTATTCCGTGTCGGTACGCAGGCGCTGGGCATTACCGCGCTGGTGGGATTTCTGATCGGCGTGGTGCTGTCCTACCTTTCGGCCGAACAGTTAAAAGCATTCGGCGCCAATATATTCATTATTAATCTGCTGGGCATGGGCATTATCCGCGAGCTCGGCCCGGTGATTGCCGCCGTTCTGGTCGCCGGGCGCTCGGGCTCGGCCATCACCGCGCAGCTGGGCGTGATGCGCGTGACCGAAGAACTGGACGCGCTGTCGGTAATGGGCATTCCGCATACCGTGCGCCTGATCCTGCCCAAAATCGTCGCCCTTGCGATCGCGATGCCGCTGCTGATTCTGTGGACATCTGCAATCGCCTTGATCGGCGGCGCGATTGCCGCCAACGCGCAGCTGGGTATCAGCGTGAATTCCTTCTTCATCGGTCTGCCCGGCGCCGTACCGACCGTCAATCTCTGGCTGGCGATGGGCAAAGGCGTTGTTTTCGGCGCGCTCATCGCCCTGGTCGCCTGCCATTTCGGCCTACGCGTGCAGCCCAACACCGAAAGCCTGGGCATAGGCACCACCAACTCGGTGGTCACTTCGATAACCGCGGTGATTGTCGCCGATGCCGTGTTCGCCGTAATTTTCTCCGACGTCGGGATTTCCTTCTCGTGAATCCGGTGATCGAAGTCGCCGGCCTGTGGACGCAGTTCGGCGATCACGTGGTGCACAAGGACCTGAACCTCACGGTCATGCCGGGCGAAGTGGTGTCGCTGGTGGGCGGCTCGGGCAGCGGCAAGACCACGCTCATGCGGCAGATCCTGGGTCTGGAGCAGCCGGCGCGCGGAACCGTCAAGGTGTTCGGCATCCCGCTGCAGGGATCGAGCGCGGAGCTGGTGCACAAAATCCGCAAGCGCTGGGGCGTGCTGTTTCAGGAAGGCGCGCTCTACAGCGCGCTGTCGGTATTCGACAACATCGCTCTGCCCCTGCGCGAGCTGCGCGCCTTCGACGAGGATTTCATCCAGGACATGGTGATGCTCAAACTCGATATGGTCGATATCGAGCGCCGCCATGCCTCGAAAATGCCCTCCGACCTGTCCGGCGGCATGATCAAGCGCATCGCGCTTGCGCGCGCGCTGGTGCTCGAACCCGAACTCGTGTTTCTGGACGAACCGACAGCGGGACTCGACCCGGACCGCAGCGAGAGTTTCGTAAAGCTGATCCGCTCGCTGCACGAGACGCTCAACCTGACAGTGGTGATGGTGACGCATGATCTGGACACCCTGGTGTCATTGTCCGACAAGATCGCGGTGCTGGCTGAGCAGAAGCTGATCGTGTATGGATCGCTCAGGGAGGCGATTGCGGTGCAGCACCCTTTCATACTCAATTTCTTCCTCGGAGAACGCGGCTTGCGCGCGCTTTCGGCCGTGGGTGATTTGAGTGAACCCAGACTGAACAGCGAGAACTAGGGGGAGATTGTCATGGAAAACCGCGCACATGCCTTTGCGGCAGGCTTGTTTACCCTGGTGCTGGGAGCGGCGCTGGCGGCCGTCGCCCTGTGGTTCAACAAGGACGAT
>CAKKSJ010000258.1 GCA_919902965.1 Burkholderiales bacterium | reverse complement strand
GGGAGCGGCTACGCGTAATCGCGTCGGTGTTGCCGCATATCAGCAATCTATTTTTTGTTTACCGGCAATACCGTGTAAAATCGCTGCACTCGTTCGAGGTGTCCGCCTGCGCTTCCCGCAGGCGGGTGAAACGGGAAACAGGTACGGCGTGTCGCTGCGCTCAAGCCTGTGCTGCCCCCGCAACGGTATATGTGCGCGGGTCTGTCACGACGCCACTGCAAGAGAAGCG
Source organism: Burkholderiales bacterium (assembly GCA_919902965.1). GTDB lineage: Bacteria > Pseudomonadota > Gammaproteobacteria > Burkholderiales > SG8-39 > 2-12-FULL-64-23. The sequence continues at coordinate 3,719 of CAKKSJ010000258.1, read as the reverse complement.
CTTGCGGGAAGGCGACAGATCCAATCCCATGAGCCCGGAGACCGGCCTTGCGCGACAGGTGGAAACACTGCGGGGACGCGGTGCGCCGGTTGTGGTTCTGCGCTCCCCCGCGTTTCCTTTGTTGTATTGGTCATGCAGCCTGCGGGGACGCCGGCTGCGGGGAGAAAATCATGCATTCCAAAGTAGTCATTGCCGCCATCGCATTCGCCCTGGCGGCGCCGGTCCTTGCGTCGGACGAAGCTGTGGTGGTCTTGGCGACGCGTTTTCCTGAAAAGCAGCTTGAACATCCGATCGGGGTCACGCTCATCACCCGGGACCAGATTGTGAACAGCACGGCGGCGACCCTGCCTGATCTGCTGTCGCGCTATGCCGGCATCGGCACGCGCAACAATACGGGCAGTCCGGACGTGGCGATCGACATGCGCGGCTTCGGTGTGAGCGGCGACCAGAACACCCTGGTGCTGCTCGACGGCCAGCGCCTGAATGGCATCGAACTCGTTCCGGTGCGCTGGTCCGCGATTCCCCTTGATGCGATCGAGCGCGTCGAGATTCAGCGCGGCGGCGGAGCGGTGCTGTATGGGGGTGGCGCCACGGGCGGAACCATCAATATCATCACCCGTTCGCCGATCGCGGGCGCGAAAAGCGCCGTACTTACGGCCGGGCTAGGCTCCTACAACACCGATGAGCTGAACGCAGCCTTCACTGTTGCCGGAACCAATACCGGCTTTTCGCTCTCGGCAAACCAGCGCAACACGGACAACTACCGAATCAACAATCGACTCGAACAGGGCAGCCTTCTCGGTGACTTGCGCTGGACCGGAAGCCGCGCAGGCCTGGTATTCAAATTCGGTCTGGACAACCAAAGCCTGCGCTTGCCGGGAGCACGCACTGCCGCGCAGTTCGAAACCGATCCGCGCGGTAGCGCGACACCGGGAGACTACAGCGCGCGTGATGCCAAACAGGCGACGCTTTCGGGACGCTATGCTTTCGATTCGGCCGATTTCGCTGTCGATCTTGCCTACCGGAATACCATGCGTACGGGTTTTTTTGACGACTATTCAGGTTTCGGATTCAGCACGTTCACCGATACCAGCGCCTCGGTTTGGGCGCTGACGCCGCGCCTGAAAGTTCCTCACCGGCTGCTTGGGCGCGATAGCGTTCTCATTTTAGGCATGGATGCCGACATCTGGGACTACCGGGCCTTGCGCGCCGCTCGGTTCGAGCAACTGGGCGCGCCGCAAGTCCGCCTTGCGGCCACGCAAAGGGACCGGGCCTTTTATGCGCAGAACCACACCGCCTTGGGCGCAGCGACCAAACTCACCCTGGGCATGCGTCTGCAGCGTGCGGAAATCTCCGCCGACGATCGCGCAAATCCGGCGGGCTATGCGAGCGCATCCCAGACGCGCACGCCGCGCGCCTGGGAAATCGCGTTGCGACACAACTTGAGCCCGGCGCTCGCACTGTACGGAAAGCTGGGCACGAGTTTTCGCGTCGCAAGCGTGGACGAGATATACAACCAGTTCGGCGGCCCGGTGTTCGATTCCATCCTGACGCCGCTGGAACCGCAAACTTCCCGCGACCATGAAATTGGCATGGAACATAAATCGGCGCGTGGCCGCCTGCGCGCGAGCCTGTACCGCATCGACCTGCGCAATGAAATCCATTTTAATGCGCTCACGTTTGCGAATATGAACCTGTCGCCGACGCGGCGCGAGGGCGCTGAGCTCGAAGCCAGCTGGATGCCGGCTGCGGGTGTCGATCTGTTCGCAAGCTACACCCATGCGCGCGCCAGCTTTCGCGAGGGCTTGTATGGAGGGGTGGATCTGAGCGGTAAGAATGTGCCTCTGGTGCCGCGCAATTCGGCCAAGCTCGGCATTGCCTGGCTGGTCGCGCAAAAGACCAGCCTGAGCGGCGCACTCGGCTATGTTGGCAGGCAGTATTTCGACAACGACCAGGCCAATACCTATCCCGGGCAGATGGCGAGTTTCGTCACTGCCGACGCCAAGTTGAGCCGCGTTGCCGGGCCGTGGAGGTTTACTTTGGCGGCGAACAACCTGACCGACAAGAAGTATTATTCCTACGCGATACGCAACGGCGCGGGGACTTCTTTCAACGCCTATCCGATGGCCGGCCGAAATTTCATGCTCGCCGCAGCCTACCGCTGGCGATAGGCCGAGCAAGGCTAGGGGAAAGGCTTTGCGCCGCGCACTGCTCATTTGGCTGGCTTTGGCAGTTGTGGCAGTCGCGGCATTCGCGCTGGCGCTCGCCAGCGGCAGCGCGCAGCTGTCGCCGGCCGAACTCTGGCAGGCGCTGGTATCTCCGGGCGACAGCGTGGCGGGCGAAATCCTCACCCGGCTGCGATTGCCACGCGCGCTGGCTGCTTTCGCCGTCGGCGGCCTGCTCGCACTCGCCGGGGCGCTGATGCAGGTGCTGCTGCGCAATCCGCTCGCAGACCCCTATGTGCTGGGTCTCTCGGGCGGGGCGGCGGTCGGCGCACTCGGCGCCATGCTGGCCGGGCTGGGCGCGCTGGCCATCAACCTGGGCGCGAGCGCAGGCGCCCTCGCCGCCATTTTGCTGGTGTTCGCATTCGCGCGGCGCGACTTTGCGCGCCAGCAGATGTACGGCGCGCTGGACGCTTCGCCGCGCTTGCTGCTGACTGGCGTGATCATGGCCGCCGGCTGGGGCGCGCTGATCACGCTGACGCTGACGCTGGCGCCCGAAGCCAGGCTGCGCGGCATGCTGTTCTGGTTGATGGGCGATCTGAACGGTGTCGTATCCTGGGCGCCGGCGCTGCTCGCGCTGGCGGGCGCGCTGGCCCTGAGCTTACCGCTGGCGCGCGAGCTCAATGTCCTGCTGCGCGGCGAAGTCCTGGCGCAGGCGCTCGGCGTGCGCGTCGCACCGCTGCGCCGCATGATCTATTTGGTCGCCTCGGTGGCGACAGCGCTGGCCGTGACTACCGCCGGCGCCATCGGCTTCGTCGGTTTGGTGGTACCGCATGCGCTGCGCCTGGCGCTGGGCAACGATCAGCGCGTGCTGCTGCCGGCGAGTGCGCTCGCCGGCGGCACGCTGCTGCTGCTGGCCGACACCGCCGCACGCAGTCTGCTCGCGCCGCAGCAGCTGCCTGTAGGCGTGATCACCGCGCTCGTCGGTGTGCCCGCGTTTCTGTTCCTGCTGACGCGCAAGCCGGAGAAAGCATGAGCGCGCCGCTGCTCGAAGCGCAAGACCTGGTGCTGCGCGTAGGCTCGCGCACACTAGTGCAGGCGTTAAACTTTCGCCTCAATGCAGGCGAAGTGTGGTGCCTGCTTGGACCCAACGGTTCGGGCAAATCGACCTTCCTGCATACTGCAGTCGGCTTGCGCGAGACGCAGGGCGGCGCGCTGTGCCTAGCGGGCAGGGCGCTCGGCGATTGGCCCGCGGACGCGGCAGCGCGACAGCGCGCGTTTCTGCCGCAGGCTTTTCATGACGCGTTCAGCGCCAGCGTGCTGGAGACTGTGATGCTCGGACGCCATCCCTATCTTTCACGCTGGCAATGGGAAGGCGCGGAGGAGCGCGAGTTTGCCCGCTACGCCTTGCATTCGGTGGATCTCGCCGGTTTCGAGCAGCGCGACGTGCTGACGCTGTCCGGCGGTGAACGCCAGCGCGTGGCGCTGGCAGCGCTGTTCGCACAGGATGCGCCACTGTTGCTGCTGGACGAACCGGTGTCGCACCTGGACCTGCAT
>CAKKSJ010000257.1:3738-6953 GCA_919902965.1 Burkholderiales bacterium | reverse complement strand
TGGTAGGCGCGATTGGACTCGAACCAACGACCCCCACCATGTCAAGGTGATGCTCTAACCAGCTGAGCTACGCGCCTAAATGCAGGCGCATTCTATCTCAACACGGCGAACGGCACAAACCGCGTGCAGGTACCGAGCGCGGGCACTGCGGTTCACGCTTCGCATCCTGCATAAATCATCCAACTATCCCGCCCACGCCCTCGATTTCGAATCGTATTGATAGGGCTTGGACTTGAACAACACTTCCTGACAGGTGAGCGTGTAGTCCGCCCCGGCTGCTTTGTACGCGTAGGGCTGCCCATTGGGACAGGTCGCCAGTCCCGTGAGGTACTTGGGAACTAGTTTATCGAGCGCATCCGGCAAACTACCGGTTTCGCGTTTGTGACGGGACAGCGCACCGATGATGGCGCCACCGCGCCCTTCCACCATGCTCGCGTTCTGCTGGCCGCCGGTATAGAAATCCAGGGCCACATAGGCGCAGACGAGTATCACGACCAGCACGACCATCGAAATGACCCGTGCCGAACCGGACGCGGATTTGAGCGTTTTTGTTTCCTGCATCATTCTCTCCCTTCTTGTAGAGACAGCCCGTTTTTGCTAGCTTAGCGCAGACTGAGCATTTCCGCAGCATGTTTGCGCGTGGTGGCGGTAATTTCGGTCCCCCCTAGCATGCGCGCCACTTCCTCGATGCGGCCTTTTCCGTCAAGCACCGAAACCAAGGTCTTCACCCTGCCCTCGACCCCGAATTTGCTCACCGACCACTGCCGGTCGGCCTGCGCGGCCACCTGGGGCAGGTGGGTCACGCACAGCACCTGACGCTCGCGTCCCAGGGTCTTGAGTTGCTGTCCGACGATCTCGGCAACGCCGCCGCCGATGCCGGCGTCCACCTCGTCAAAAATCAACGTCGGCACCAGCGCCGCTTTGCCGGTAATTACCTGAATGGCAAGGCTGATGCGCGACAATTCACCACCTGAGGCCACTTTCGCGAGTGCGCGCGCTTCCACCCCCGGGTTGGCAGTGGCCAGAAACTCGACCTGCTCCGCGCCGTGCACGCTGCCTTCAATTGGGTAGGGATTGAGCCGCACCTCGAAGCGGCCACCGGCCATGGCCAGGCCTTGCATCGCCCGGCTAACTTCCTTGCCCAGCTTGGCCGCCGATTTTTTCCGGCCGGCGCCCAGCTTCGCCGCCAGTTCGAAGTAACTGGAGCGCGCCTGCTGTTCCTGTTTGACCAGGGCCTCCAGGTCGGAGGCGATCTCCAGATCGCTCAAACGTGCCTGCAACTGCCGCAGATGTTCGGGCAATTCCTGCGGCGCAAGCCGGAACTTGCGCGCGCTGCCGTGAATCGCTTCCATGCGCGCCTCCACCGCGGCCAGCCGTCGCGGATCGAGTTCCAGGCGATCTGCATAATGGCGCAGCGCGTACACCGCTTCCTGCACCTGCGCCGCGCCCGAGCGGATCAACTCGAACGACTCGCGCAAGCGCTCGTCGTACACCAGCAAAAGTTCCAGGCGCGCACCTGCGCCCGACAGCTGCGGCAGACAAGCCGCATCCGCTTCGGACAGGGTATCGAGCGCCGCCTGCACGCCCTCGATCAGCCCGGCGGCATGGCTCAGCCGCGCGTGTTCCGCCTGCACTGCCTCCCATTCCTCGGGCGCCAGAGCCAGCTGCTCGAGCTCCAGCGCCTGCCATTGCAACTGCTCGCGTTCCGCATTGCGTTGTGCCGCATGGGTCTCGTACTCGGCGCGCGCCTGCGCAAACTTCTGCCAGCGCCGATAGGCCTCTGCCACCTGAGCCGCGAGGGCGGAGAGGCCGGCATGCGCGTCCAGAAGAACGCGCTGAGCGTCGGCTTTGAGCAGGGACTGGTGCACATGCTGACCGTGAATGTCCACCAGCCATTCACCCGCGTCGCGCAACTGGCTGAGCGTGGCCGGCCGGCCGTTGATGAATGCACGCGAGCGCCCGTTCTTGTCGATGACGCGTCGCAGCAGAATCGAGCCGGCGTCGCCATCCAGTTCAGCCGCGCGCAGCCATAGTTCAAGCGCCGGCAGAAGCTGGATGTCGAATTCGGCACTGATATCGGCGCGTTCGCAGCCGGCTCGCACCACGGCCGCATCACCGCGCTCGCCCAGGGTCAGCGCCAGTGCATCGATGAGGATGGACTTGCCGGCACCGGTTTCTCCGGTGAGCACGGTAAAACCGGAGTGGAATTCGAGTTCGAGCGAATCGACGATGACATAATCGCGAATGCTGAGCGTCCGCAGCATGCTTACATTTCACTCCAGTGCAGCTTCTCGCGCAGCATCGCATAGTAGCTGTAGCCGGGCGGGTGCACAAAGCGTATGGAATTTGCCGCGCGGCGCACGACCACCCTGTCTTCAGCGGCAAGCTCGGAGTACGGCTGGCCGTCAACATGCAGTCGCGCGCCGACGGCGCGCCGCTTGATGGAAATCTCAACGACGCCGCGATCGCTCACGGTAATTGGCCGGTTGGACAGCGTATGCGGGCACACCGGCACCAGTGCAATTCCGGGTACGTTTGGCTGTAGAATCGGGCCATTCGATGAAAGCGCATATGCCGTGGATCCGGTCGGCGTGGCAACGATGATCCCATCGGCGCGCAGATCGTAGACGAACTGGCCATCGATGTGGACCAGGAACTCGATCATGCGGCCGGTGCCGCCCTTGTTGACGACAATATCGTTGAGCGCCTGAATGCTGAATATTTCCTTTTCCGCGCGCAGCACCCGGGCCTCGAGCATAGTGCGCTCGCCGATGGTGTAGCTGCCGGACAGCAGCAGTTCGATAGTCTCGCGCATGCGTGAAAACGCGATATCGGTCATGAATCCGAGGCGTCCCTGGTTTACGCCTACCAGCGGCACCCCGTGGACGGCAAGATGACGCGCAGCCGAGAGCATGCTGCCGTCCCCGCCCAAAACCACGGCAAGGTCGGCCTGCCCGCCGATGACGGCATAGTCTGCGGTTTGAAAACCGTTCTTGCCTACGTTCTTGCCTATATTAGCGGCGGTCTCTTTTTCAATCAGTACAGCGCAACCGCGCTGCCGCAGCAGTTCCGCCAAATCGAGCAAGGACTCGGCAATTTCGGCCGTATTGTAGCGGCCGATCAATGCGACAGTTTTGAACGCGGGGAGCATCACGTTGAAATTAAACCACATCGCCCCCACTTCGTGTTGATGGAGACGCGCAATTATTGGTTAG
>CAKKSJ010000257.1:0-3638 GCA_919902965.1 Burkholderiales bacterium | reverse complement strand
CCATGCTTGATCGTCGCGCCCAAATTCTGCTCAAGACACTGGTGGAGCGCTATATAGCCGAAGGCCAGCCGGTCGGCTCACGCGCGCTATCACGCTATTCCGGACTGGACCTCTCGCCGGCGACAATCCGCAACATCATGTCGGACCTGGAAGATCTGGGGTTTATCTCCAGCCCGCACACCTCGGCCGGACGCGTGCCCACGCCCCGCGGTTACCGTATTTTTGTCGACTCTCTGCTCACCATCAAGCCGCTCGATCAAGTTGAATTGAGGGAGATCGAAGGCAATTTGAACCCGGACAACCCGCAGCGTCTGATCAGTTCGGCCTCGCAACTACTGTCGCAGCTGTCTCATTTTGCCGGCGTAGTGGCCTCGCCGAGGCGAAAAAGCGCCGCCTTCCGGCATATCGAATTTCTCGCGCTTTCGGAAAAACGCATTCTGCTCATTATCGTCACGCCGGACGGAGACGTGCAGAACCGGATTTTGTTTACCGACAAGGCGTATACGCCTGCACAACTCACGATGGCGGCAAATTTTCTCAACCAGCACTATGCAGGATTTACGTTCGATGAAATCCGGCAGCGCGTGCAGGCGGAATTAAAACAACTGCACCATGACATGACCTCGCTCATGACCGCGGCGCTGGAAGCGGGCGACCAGGCGCTGAACGAGAACGCGGAAAATTACGTCATTTCCGGCGAGAAAAACCTGCTCGACTCGGCCGACCTAGCCTCCAATATGTCGCGGCTGCGGGAACTGTTCGACCTGTTCGACAAGAAGACCCTGTTCATTCAGATCCTCGACATGAGCACACGCGCGCAAGGCGTGCAGATTTTCATAGGCGGAGAGTCCGGCGCATCGGTACTCGACGAATGCAGCGTGGTCACCGCCCCCTATACCGTGGACGGACGTGTGGTTGGCACGGTCGGCGTGATCGGCCCGACGCGCATGGCTTACGAGCGCGTGATCCCGATCGTGGACATCACGGCGAAGCTGCTCTCCAGCGCGCTCTCCAGCAGCTAGTCGGCGCGCGGCAAAAGCCCATGCGCTTTCTGACCGAACCAGGCTATGCGCACGGCACGCCGGAGCGCACCGCGATACTGCTCGTCAATTTGGGCACGCCCGACGCGCCGACGCGAGCCGCCGTGCGCTGCTACCTGAAGGAATTCCTTTCCGATCCGCGCGTGGTCGAAATTCCGCGGCTGCCGTGGTGGCTGATCCTGAATGGCGTCATCCTCAATCTGCGGCCGGCGAAATCGGCGGCGAAGTACGCGCAAATCTGGGATCGGCGAGGATCGCCCCTCAGGGTGCACACCGAACGCCAGGCGAAGCTCCTGCGCGCTTGCCTGGGTGCGCAGGGTCATCCTGCACTGGTCGTGGATTTTGCCATGCGCTATGGCGAACCTTCGATCGCTTCGGTGCTTGCGCGCCTGAAACAGCAGGGCTGCGAGCGCATTCTGGTCCTGCCCCTGTATCCTCAGTACGCGGCCAGCACCACCGCAACTGCGTTCGACGCGGTGTCCGACCATCTTCGGCACACGCGCAATATCCCGGAACTGCGCCTGGTCAAGCACTTCCACGATCACCCCGCTTACATCGCGGCGCTGGCCGAGGGCGCGCGCAGGCACTGGGCGCTGCACGGCAAGCCCGACAGGCTCCTGATGAGCTTTCACGGGCTGCCGCGCTACACCCTGGAAAGGGGCGACCCCTATCACTGCGAGTGCCAGAAGACCGCGCGCCTGCTGGCCGAGGCGCTGGCGCTGAAGCCCGAGCAATACCAGCTGAGCTTCCAATCGCGCTTCGGCCGTACGCAGTGGCTGCAGCCCTACACCGCAGCGACGCTGGCGCAATGGGGCAAACAAGGTCTGCGCCGGGTCGATGTGATTTGCCCGGGCTTCGTCGCCGACTGCCTGGAAACGCTGGAGGAAATCGGCCTCGAAGGAAAGGCAGAATTCCTCCAGGCAGGCGGCAAGGAGTTCCACGCCATCCCCTGCCTCAATGAAAGCGACGCCTGGATCCAGGCATTGGCGCAAATCGCCTTGGAGCATGCGGGGAATTGGGCCGCACCCAGGCCGGATGCCGGCGAACTCGAGCGCACGCGCGTGCGTGCGACGGCGCTAGGGGCGCCGGCTTAAGACCTGCACCTTCGCGGCGGGCCGGCCCGCGGCCTGCCACAGCTGTCTTGTTGCCTTAGCCTGCGGCAGGATTTCCTGGCAGCGCATCTCCCCGACCCCACTTGAAACGCCTTTGTTTGCCCCCATATGTCGAAAGCTTATCGGACGACTAGAGGCAAGTGATGGCTGATCAAGAATCTGAAAATATCCAACCCGAATCTATGGCCGCCCAGGAGGAACCAGCGCCCAGCCTGGAGGAGCAGTTGCGCGTGGCCGAGCAAAAGGCGCAGGAGCACCTGGATGCATGGCTGCGCGCCAAGGCCGAAACCGAGAACTTACGCAAACGCGCCCAGGCCGACATCGCCAGCGCGCACAAGTACGGCGTGGAAAATCTGGCTGAAGCGCTGCTGCCGGTGCGCGACGGCCTGGAGGCTGCGCTGGCTATCGAAAATATCACGCTGGAGAGCCTGAAAAGCGGCGTGGAATTGACCCTGAAGCAACTCAACGCGGTGTTCGAGAAAGCGAACCTCAGGGAAATCAATCCGGTCGAGGAGAAATTCGACCCGCATAGACACCAGGCCATGACCATGGTCGAGCACCCGGGTGAACCCAATCAAGTGGTGCAGGTGATGCAAAAGGGCTACCTGCTGCACGACCGCGTGGTGCGACCCGCGCTGGTGACCGTTTCAAAGGCAAAAGACGCTTGAAGCGCGGGGATTCAACCCCACATTCCAGACAGGCTTAACTCATTCATCGAGGAACACATCATGGCTAAGATCATCGGCATAGACCTGGGAACGACCAATTCCTGCGTCGCCGTCATAGAAGGCGGACAGACCAAGATCATCGAGAATTCGGAGGGCGCGCGCACCACGCCGTCCATCGTCGCCTATCAGGAGGACGGCGAGGTTCTGACCGGCGCGTCGGCCAAGCGCCAGGCGGTCACGAACGCCAAGAACACGCTATATGCAGTCAAGCGCCTGATCGGACGCCGTTTTGAGGAAAAGGAGGTGCAGAAAGACATCGGCCTCATGCCCTACAAGATCGTCAAGCACGACAACGGCGACGCTTGGGTCGACGTACGCGGCAAACGCATCGCTCCGCAGGAGGTTTCCGCCCAGGTGCTGCTCAAAATGAAAAAGACCGCCGAGGACTATCTCGGCGAACCGGTGACCGAGGCGGTGATCACCGTCCCCGCCTATTTCAACGATAGCCAGCGCCAGGCCACCAAGGATGCCGGGCGCATCGCCGGCCTGGAGGTGAAGCGCATTATCAACGAACCGACCGCGGCAGCGCTCGCTTTCGGCGTGGACAAACAGGGCGGCGACCGCAAAATCGCGGTGTATGACCTTGGCGGCGGCACTTTCGACATTTCCATCATCGAGATCGCCGACGTCGAAGGCGAAAAGCAATTCGAGGTGCTCTCCACCAACGGCGACACCTTCCTCGGCGGCGAGGACTTCGACCAGCGCATCATGGATTACCTGTGCGACGAGTTCAAGCGCGACCAGGGCATAGACCTGAG
>CAKKSJ010000256.1 GCA_919902965.1 Burkholderiales bacterium | reverse complement strand
GCTAAGCTGCGATCTCACCGGCAAGCGCGGCGGCGCTCTGCACTTTGGCGTAGAGGCCGTTCAGCGCCGCCAGAAAAGCCGCGTGCACTTGCGCGGCGGCCACGCGCTGGTCACCGAATGCGACTGCGCGCGTGGCACAGGCGTCATGCGCAAGGCTGCAGGAAAACCCCAGATCGAACGCAGCACGCGTGGTCGCGTCCACGCACATATGGGTCATCATGCCGGCGATGACCAGTTGGTCGATGCCCAGACCACGCAGATGCTCCAGCAGCGGCGTAGCGCGAAAGCTGTTGGGAAAATTCTTCTGCATCACGGTTTCTCCGGCGCGCGGCGCGACGCTGGCGTGGATGTTCGCACCTTCCGTATCAGGCAGGAAAAAGCCGGCACCGGGCCGGTTGGAGAGGTGCTGGACGTGCACCAGCGGCAGCCCCTTGGCGCGAAAGGCGTCGAGCAATTTGGCTGCTTTCAGGCCGGCCTCGGGGCTGCCCTCGAGTTCCATTCTGCCGCCGGGGAAGTAGTCGTTCTGGATGTCGATAATGATCAAGGCTGTTTGCATAGCTGAACTCCATATAGGGCTTCAATGTTAGCCGAGGTCGCCGACCGTGATGGCATGGTTTTCACGATCGCGCACTCACGCGCCGCGTACGCGTGCGGCGAAGCCGATGGCGCCGAGCGCCCGGATGATTTCCTCGATGTGTTCGCGGCCGCGGGTCTGCAGCACGAAATCAACTTCCGCGGTTTGCAGAGGCAGGTTGGTGAAAGCGCGCTGATGGTGCACTTCCTCGATATTGGCATTGGCCTGGGCGAGGCAGGCGGTGACCGTGGCGAGCGCGCCGGGCAGGTCGCGCAGCTCGACCGTGAGCCGCGTAAGCCGGCCGGCGCGCACCATGCCGCGCTCGATAATTACCGACAACATCAATGGGTCGATGTTGCCGCCGGAAAGGACTATGCCCACGCGTTTGCCGCGGAAGCGCTGCGGCTGCGCGAGCAGCGCGGCCAGGCCTGCCGCACCGGCGCCCTCGACCACCGTCTTCTCTATTTCCAGCAGCAGCACGATGGCGTGCTCGATCTCGCCTTCGCCGACCAGAAGAACACCGCGCGTGCATTCGCGCACGACCGGCAGCGTGAGCGCGCCCGCTTGCCTGACGGCGATGCCCTCGGCGATGGTGTTGGCGGCGCACTGCGCGGTCTCGCCGCGCAGTGCGCAATACATCGACGGGAAGTTCTCGCTCTGGACGCCATAGAGCTCGATGCCGGGTTTGACCGACTTGGCCGCAACTGCCATGCCGGCGATCAGCCCGCCCCCGCCCACGGGCACGAGCAGGATCTCGAGCCCGGGCTCGCGCGCGAGCATCTCCAGCGCCACCGTGCCCTGGCCGCTGATCACCTGCTCGTCGTCGTAGGGATGGACCAGGTTCAAGCTGCGTTCTGCGGCGAGCGCGAGGCCTAGTGCCTTGGCCTCGTCGAAGTCCTCGCCTGCGAGGATCACCTCGGCGCCGAAGGCGCGCGTGCGCTCGACTTTCACATGCGGCGTGTGGCGCGGCATGACGATGACCGCATGCAGTCCCAGGCGCCGCGCATGATAGGCCACGCCCTGCGCGTGGTTGCCTGCGGAGACCGCAAGCACGCCGGCCGCGCGCGCCGGCGGCGCGAGCGAGACGAGCTTTACCAGTGCGCCGCGTTCCTTGAACGAGGCGGTGAACTGCAGGTTCTCGAACTTGAGATA
>CAKKSJ010000255.1 GCA_919902965.1 Burkholderiales bacterium | reverse complement strand
GTCAATTGCACACGGATAAAAAACGTATCCGTGTGCGATTGACGATCTTTGGCAAAACCCATTACCGCGGCCGGCGCGCGTCCCCCAGGAGGACTTGCTTCGTGGTGCAGCGCGCAGGTTCGGTCTTTTCAGCCGAACTTACTTTTCACCAGCAGGCTGCCGTCGAACACAGTGCCCGGCAGGAAGCCGAAAATACGCTCCAGTTCGAGTTCGCCGATAAGCGCATCGACTGCGATCTGGCCGTGCTCGCGCTGCACTTCCGCCAGTATCAGCTTGGCGCCGTTGGCATTGTAAAAACCACCGAAGTCGGCCTGCACCGCGAGCAGTTTTTTCGCTTTCTCCAGAGTCATCGCTGCTTCACTGCTTTATCTGGTCAGCGGTCATGCCGGTTTGCACGCCTAGTCGCTGCTTTTCGTGATCGGCCTGCAACTGCAGCAGCAGGCCCACGCATTCGGCCAGTTCCTCGTATTCGGCGCGGCCGGTACCGTAGTGTTCTTCATCGTTATAGAAAAACTGGCTGCGGTAGCGGTCTGGGCCGGTCTTGAAAATCAGAAAATTGCAGCCTCGTTCGCTCCAGTAGACCGTCGGACAGACGCTGAGCAGGGGCGAGCCAGGGTCGAGTTTCAGTTCGCTATCGGCAAGCTCGATGGGCACGATATGGCCGTAGCGCTCTTTCAGCGCCGATTCGATCACCCAGCGCTCTGCAGAATCGAAATCGGGGAGTGTCTGGCTGGCGTCATTCAGGGGATAGTCAAGGCAAATGTAAAATAAACAGCAGCTTATCATGCCTCATAAGTAAGGACAATTACCGCTGCTTATGAGGAAATTAGAATTCCCAGCTTGTGCCGCAAAAACCTTACTATAAAGTAGCGCGCTTTGTCGAGCGCGCACATTTGACGTCCGCCACCGTGAAACAGACAGCGCCAGCCCCGTCGTTCGCACACACTGCGTCCGCGAACACTGAAGTCAAGCATACCACTTGCTATATGTGCGCATGCCGCTGCGGCATACGCGTGCATTTGCGCGACGGACAGCTGCGCTACATCGACGGCAATCCGGGGCACCCGCTCAACCAAGGCGTCATCTGCGCCAAAGGTTCCTCGGGCATCATGAAGCAGTATTCGCCGGCGCGCCTGACCAAGCCGCTCGCGCGCAAACCCGGTACAGCGCGCGGCGACAACCAGTTCGTGGAAATCAGCTGGGACGAAACCTTCGGGATACTGCAGGAGCGTCTCGCAAAAATCCGCTCCACCGACCCGAAAAAGTTCGCCCTGTTTACCGGGCGCGATCAGATGCAGGCGCTTACCGGCCTGTTCGCGCGTCAGTACGGCACGCCCAACTACGCGGCCCACGGGGGTTTTTGCTCCGTAAATATGGCAGCAGGCATGATTTACACCTTGGGCGGTTCGTTCTGGGAATTCGGCGGCCCGGATCTGGAGCGCTCCAGGCTGTTCGTGATGATAGGCACGGCCGAGGACCATCATTCGAACCCGCTCAAAATGGCGATCTCAAAATTCAAACGCTCGGGCGGGCGCTTCATTTCCATCAACCCAGTGCGCACCGGCTATTCGGCCATAGCCGACGAATGGGTGCCGATCAAGCCCGGCACAGATGGCGCGCTGCTGCTCGCGCTGACGCACGAAATCATCCACACCGGGCTGTACGACCGCGAGTTCCTCGCGCGCTATACCAATGCCGGCTATCTGATCAACCTCGATCCGCAGTCCGAGACGCAGGGCATGCCGGTGCGCGATATGAGCCGCCACGAGGAGATCCCCGAATACCCGCGCAATATGCTGTGGTGGAACCGCCTGAACGATGCGCCCGCGCCCTGCCATCAGCCCGAGGCCGATCCTTCATTGCTGGGAGAATTCACGCTTCCCGACGGCACGCCGGTGAAGCCGGCGTTCCAGTTGCTGCTCGAGCGGGTAAAAGACTACACGCCGGAGTGGGCCGAGGGCATTACCGGCATACCGGCAGCGACCATCCGGCGCCTGGCGCACGAAATGGGCGTGACCGCGCGCGACCAGAAAATCGAACTGCCGATCGCCTGGACCGACAGCTGGGGCACCGAGCACGAGAGTGTCACCGGCAATCCGGTGTCGTTTCACGCGATGCGCGGCCTCGCGGCGCACTCCAACGGCTTTCAGACCATACGCGCTCTCGCCGTCCTGATGAGCATCCTCGGGACCATCGACCGTCCGGGGGGCTTCCGCCACAAGGCGCCGTTCCCGCGCGGCATTCCGCCTATGGCCAAGACCCCCAAGGGGCCTGAAGGCGTGCTGCCCGATACGCCGCTCGCCGGGCTTGCGCTCGGCTGGCCCGGAACGCCCGACGATCTGTTCATCGACGCCGACAACAAGCCCGTGCGTATCGACAGGGCTTTTTCCTGGGAATACCCGCTGTCGGTGCACGGCCTGATGCACAACGTCATCACCAACGCCTGGCGCGGCGATCCCTATCGCATCGACACGCTTATGTTCTTCATGGCCAATATGGCGTGGAACTCGAGCATGAACACCATGCAAGTGCGCAATATGCTTAACGACAAGGATGAGGGCGGGGAATACAAGATCCCCTTCATTGTCGTGTGCGATGCCTTCCAGTCGGAAACGACCGCGTTCGCCGACCTGATCCTGCCCGATACCACTTACCTCGAGCGCCACGACGTCATGTCCATGCTCGACCGGCCGATTTCGGAGTTCGAAGGCCCGGTGGACTCGGTGCGCGTGCCGGTGCTGCCGCCGACCGGCCAGTGCAAGCCCTTCCAGGAAGTGCTGATCGAACTCGCCAGCCGGCTGAAACTCCCCGCCTTCGTCAACGCCGACGGCAGCCGCAAGTACCGCGACTACCCGGATTTCATCACCAACTACGAGACCGAAGCCGGTTCGGGCATCGGCTTTCTTGCGGGCTGGCGCGGCAAGGGCGGGGAGAAGTTCATGCAGGGCGAGCCCAATCCGCGCCAGTGGGAGATGTACGCCAAGAACAATTGCGTGTTCCAGTACAAGCTGCCGCCGTCCTACCAGTACATGCGCAACTGGAACAAGGGCTATCACGAGTGGGCGCAGCGGGCGCGACTGCGCCGCCACGCCGATCCCATTGTCATTCAGATCTATTCCGAGGTGCTGCAGAAATTCCGCATGGCGGCCCAGGGCAGGGGGCCGGCGAAGCGGCGTCCGCCGGCGCATCTGGCAAAGCGCATCGAAACGTATTTCGACCCGCTGCCGTTTTACTACGAGCCACTGGAAGCGCAGGCGAACGACGCGCACAAGTATCCCTTGAACGCGATTACCCAGCGCCCGATGGCCATGTACCACTCCTGGGATTCGCAGAACGCCTGGCTGCGCCAGATTCACTCGCACAACTATCTGTTCGTCAATCCGGCCATGGCGCGCGCGCAGGGAATTGCGGACGACGACTGGATCTGGGTCGAATCGATGTGGGGCAAGGTGCGCTGCATGGCGCGCTATTCCGAAGCCGTGGAGCCGGGGACGGTGTGGACCTGGAATGCAATCGGCAAGGCGGCCGGCGCGTGGAACCTGGCGCCCGGCGCCAACGAAGCCGAGCTTGGTTTTCTGCTCAATCACCTGATCAGCGACGAGTTGCCCCATCCCTCGCCTCCGGCAAGCGCGGCGGGCGGCGCGGTCTCCCCGGGTGATGCGCGCATTTCGAATTCGGATCCGGTTACCGGACAGGCCGGCTGGTACGACGTGCGCGTGCGCGTCTACAAGGCCGGCGCAGACGAGGCGCAGCAGTCGTCGCCGCAAGTGGCTGCGGTATCAGCGCTGCCGGGCATGGACAGCGTGCGCAAGACCTGGCTCGCTTTCGTCGCCGGGGTGAAGAAATGAGCAAGCAGCTCGCGCTGGTGATCGACCTCAACGTCTGCGTCGGCTGCCATGCCTGCGTCACCAGTTGCAAGCAATGGAACACCTCGGGCGTAGCCGGCTTTCTGTCGGACGACAATCCCTATGCCCGCGATCCCACCGGGACTTTTTTGAACCGCGTGCAGACCTTCGAAGTGGGCGAGTACCCGAACACGCAGACGGTGCATTTCCCCAAGTCCTGCCTGCACTGCGAGGACCCGCCCTGCGTGCCGGTGTGCCCGACCGGGGCGAGCTACAAGCGCGCCGAGGACGGCATCGTGCTGGTCGATTACGACAAATGCATAGGCTGCAAGTACTGTTCCTGGGCCTGCCCTTACGGCGCGCGCGAGATCGACGCGCACCAGAAGGTGATGAAGAAGTGCACCCTGTGCGTGGACCGCATCTACGACGAACTGTTGCCCCCGGCGGACCGGCGGCCCGCCTGCGTCATGGCGTGCCCGACCAGCGCGCGCCTGTTCGGCGACGTGCACGATCCGGAGTCGGCGGTGTCGCAGGCGATACGCGACTCGGGTGGCTATGCGTTGATGCCGGAGTGGGGCACACACCCGGCCAATCACTATTTGCCGCGGCGCAAGACCGAGATCACCCTGCATCGCGACGAACTCGAGCGCGTCGACAATCCGCTCAAAATCGACGGCAAGCTGCCCAGGCCCGACGTGCGCTCGCCCTCCCTCGACGACAGCACCACCTGGTAAGCGCGATGCGTCCGGCATTCTCAGTGATTTTCCTAACCACGCTGATCGGAGCGGGGCAGGGGCTGTTCATCGCCCTCTACATGGCCGAGCTCGGCGCATTGCTCGGCGTCTGGACCATGCCTTCCGGTGTTTACTTTGCGCTGGGCTGCGCGCTATCGCTCTGCCTGCTCGGCGCCGGCCTCGCCGCCTCGTTCTTTCACCTGGGCCGTCCGGAACGGGCCTGGCGCTCTGCCGCGATGTGGCGCACTTCCTGGCTGTCGCGCGAGGTGATTGTGCTGCCCGCTTTCATGGTGGCGGTCGCGGCTTTCGGTGCGGCGCATTATTTGCGCGGCGCGGGAGAATTGACCGTGGCGCTGGGCGCGGCGGGTCTGCTGTTCGGCCTGCTGCTGTTCATTTGCACCGGCATGATTTACGCCTGTATTCAATTCCTGCAGGAATGGCATACACCGCTTACCGTGATCAACTACAGCTTGTTCGGTTGCGCTTCGGGTTTCCTGCTGGGCACGGCCTGGGCGGCGGCGCAGGCGCCCGCTCTGGTCCCGGCGCTGGCGCTATGGACCGCGGGCTTTACGCTTTCCGCCCTGGTCACGCGACTCGCGTCGCTCGCGCGCAACGCACGCATCCGGCCGAAGTCGACCATACAGACGGCGATCGGGGTAAAGCACCCGCGCATCGCGCAAAAATCCGAGGGCTTCATGGGCGGCTCGTTCAATACGCGCGAATTCTTCCACGCCAGGCCGCTCGCCTGGCTGCGCGCCGTAAAGTGGGTGTTTCTGCTACTGGTATTCCCACTGCCCATGGCCTTGCTCGCAGCCGGAGCCGCTTTTGTATCCTGGCCGCTGCTGGCCGCAGCGTTCGCGCTGCAGTATCTGGGGCTGCTCGCCGAGCGCTGGTATTTTTTCGCACAGGCCCGGCACCCGCAAAACCTGTATTACCAGGCGATTTCCTGAGCACGGCGCAGGCTGCCGTCGCCAAATGCGAATTTGTATTTCTGTTGCGCCAAACAATTGCTGTTATGAATTGCATATTTATGCTCTCCGGCGTAGCCTCATCTGAAAACCCGTCGCAAACGAACGAAGTCCTGCAAAACGGGTGGCAAGCGCGGTTCGGCAGCCGGGGTGCGTCAAAGTCCGCTTAAAGGTCTCTGCACTTAGCTGTCCGACCTTGGCTGCATTTGCGTAAAAGCGTAGATTCGTATTCGTCAGGAGGAGCTGCCATGGCCGTGGAAAAAATCTGCGTGGTCGTCGTTTCTGGAACCCGCGAGCGCCTGCAAATGGCTGCCATGGTGGCATCAGTCGCCGCCGTCAGCGGCATCGAAGTCACGATCTTCCTTTCCATGAACGCGGTGCCCTATTTCGTCAAAGGCGCGTCTGCCGACCCGCCGAACGAAGGCGCTTTCGGCGATCTCGTGGTGAAAAAGAAAGCGCCGGATTTCAAGACCCTGTTCAGGCAGGCCGTGGAGCTCGGCGATGCGAAGATCCTGCCGTGTTCCATGGCACTGGACGTTGCCGGCATCGAGGCCGATACCCTGGAGCCCTACCTGGGGGAACCGACCGGACTGACGAGCTTCCTGGATACGACGCGTGATGCGCAGGTCTGGACTTTTTGACACGAACCAAAGAGGCGCGACTATGGCGGACAAGAAAATCATAGATGGCCGCGGCAGTTTCTGCCCCGGACCGCTGATGGAGCTTATCAGCGTGCTGAAAATGTCGCAGGTCGGCGACGAACTCGAGGTCTTGTCCAACGACAAGGGTTCGGCGAAAGACATCCCGGAGTGGGTGCGCAAAGTGGGCCACGAGTTCCTGGGCGCGCGCGAGGAAGACGGCGTCTGGCATATTTCGGTGAGAAAGGCCAAGTAGGATAATCTATATTCAACGTCAACCTGAGGAGGGGAGAATGAAAATACTCATTATCGGCGGCGGCATGGGCGGCACCATCCTGGCGAACAATCTGGCGCGGCGCCTGTCCGTGGAACTGCGATCAGGAAAAGCACGCATCACCATGCTGTCGGCGTCGGACCGGCATCTGTACCAGCCCGCGTTGCTTTATCTTGCCATCGGCCGCACCACGCCCGACGCGCTGTATCGCGACCAAGCCAGCCTGCTCGAGCCGGGAATCGAATTTCACGTCGATCCGGCCGAGGAATTCAGGCTCGACAACAACCAGGTCAAGGCGAAGAGCGGCAAGACCTACGACTATGATGTGCTGGTGATCGCGACCGGCTCGCGCATGGTTGCCGAGGAAGTGAAAGGCCTGGCGGAAAACGCGGAGTTTTTTTATACGGAAGAGACCGCGCTGAAGTTGATGCGCCGGCTGCAGGAATTCAAGGGCGGAAAAGTGGTGGTCACCGTCGGCGTGCCGCACAAGTGCCCGATGGCGCCGCTGGAGATTACCTTCATGCTGCACGACTACTTCAGGGAGCGCGGCCTGGGCGACAAGGTGCAGCTGCATTACACCTACCCGATCAACCGCGTGCACAGCCTGGAAAACGTCGCCAAATGGGCGGGCCCGGAATTCGGCCGGCTCGGCATCACTTCCGAGACTTTTTTCAACATCAAGGAGGTCGACGGCGAGAAACGCATACTGCGCAGCGAAGAGGGTTCGGAAGTGCAGTACGACCTGCTGATCGCTATTCCCGCGCACCGCGGCATGGAAGTGATCGAGAAGAACGGTCTTGGGCAGAACGGCTGGATACCGACCAACAAGACCAAGCTCAACATGGAGGGACGCGATAACGTGTACGTGATCGGCGACACTACCAACATTCCGATCAGCAAGGCGGGCTCCACCGCGCACTTCGAAGCCGAGACCCTGGGCGAGAATATTGCGGCAATGATAAAAATGGGCATGAACACGCCGGTGCGCGAATACGACGGCAAGGTGTTCTGCTTCATCGAGGCCGGTCTGGACCGCGCGACCTACGCGATGTTCGACTACCGCAATCCACCCGATCCCAAAGCGCCGACCCGTGCGATGCACTGGTTCAAGGCCGCGTATAACAAACTCTACTGGGCCTCCGCGCGTGGACTACTGTAGCCGGGAGGAGACATGAACGCAGAAGCGAAGCACATACCCGGCGCGCTGGAAGAGCTAGAGGGCGTCGCGACCGCAGCGCGCGACGCGATGACCGAGGATATCATCGGCCGCGTCGCCGACAGCGCAGCCGGCGCGATGGATCTGGTCGACAAAATCAACCGCAGCGGGCTGGGAAACGCAATTCCGATGCTCGCGCAAATGGTCGAGAACGGCGACATGCAGCGGCTGGTCAACCTGGCGCGCATCTACGGCTCGGCAGAGGATGCGCTGACCGAAGATATGGTCGGGCGCATTGCCGATGCGGCTGGCGGCGGCCTGAGCCTGCTCGATCAGATCAACCGCTCCGGCCTGGAAAAAGCCCTGCCGACCCTGACGCGCTTGGTGGCGGACGGCGACATCGAGCGGCTGGCGCAGCTCGCGCGCGTTTACGGTGCAGTGCAGGACGCCTTGAGCGAGGAGATCATTGGCCGTCTGGCAGAGGCCGCGAGCGAAGGGCTGTCGCTGCTCGACCGGCTCAATCGCGGTGGCGCGGGCAGGTTGGTCGAGATGCTGGCAAAGCTTGAGGCGAGCGGCTCGCTCGCGCGCGTTGCCGCCTTGTTGCCGACGTTCGTTGACCGGCTCGACATGGTGGGCGGGCTGCTGGAGGCAATGGAATCGGCTGCGAAGCAGGCCGAGGCCGAGCGCACCGCAGGCGGCATCGTCTCGATGTACAAGATGATGACCGACCCGCGTACGCAGGAGACCTTGCGCTTCATGCTCGCGCTCGGTCAGCATATGCACGAGAGCTACGCGCGCAGGCCCTGATGCGCAGTCCGGCAGGAAACTGGCCGCCGCAAATGCGGCGGCCAGATCGCTACACGCCGACCTTGCTAGGTTTGCCGGAATTCCTCATAGGCGCGCAGCACGTCCGCCGCATACATCAGTGACGGACCGCCGCCCATATAGACTGCGACCGCCAGCGTTTCGTAGATTTGTTCGCGGGTGGCGCCCAGGCGCACCAGGGCTTTGACGTGAAAACCGATACAGCCGTCGCAGTGGGTGGAGACGCTGATGGCCAGGGCAATCAGTTCCTTGTGCAGCTCCGTCAGCGCGCCGGGGGCCATGGCTGCCTTGGCCATGGTACTGAAACCGGTCATTGCAGCCGCCGATTCCTTGCGCAATGGCGCCAGCGCCTGATTGATATCCTGGGTGATTTGTTTGAACGATTTGCTCATGCCGCTCTCCGCTTGAATCGATACACCGATATTGCACGACCGGCGGCTCGCGCCGTTTGATATTTGTCAGGAGTCCCCGATGCAGCAACGACTCAGCTTGTCGCGCGCGGCGCGGCTGGTGGGTGTGGCGCGCGGCGCGCTGCAGCAAAAGATCCAGACCGGGGAGCTGCGCGCATTCGATGGCATGGTGTCGGTTGGCGATCTGATGGAATTATTTCCGGCAGCCCTGCTGGAGCGCGACATAGGCGTCGAGCGCATTGCCAGGATAAGGGATGAAGCCTTCGGCAAGCGCCTGCGCGAGCGCCTGCTGCCGAGCCAGGAAATACTTTCCCAACGCCTGTTCGAGCAAAGCCTCGAACTGGCAGACCTGCGCGCGCACCTGCAGCGCTATCACGCGCTGGTGGTGCGACTGCGCGAGCGCCTGCATGAACGGGAACTGCGCGCGACCGAAGGCGTGACGCTGCCGCTTGCCGCGATCCGGGAGCTGGGCGCATTCCTCGAGCGCGAGCTGGAAACGGTGCTGGGCGAGTCCGATGCGCCGAACCCGCTGCTGGTGATGGATGATATGCTGCGCGTGATGTCCGCCCATGTCGTCGTCCGCCCCAGC